>JBDMZA010000040.1:0-3452 GCA_039770155.1 Clostridiales bacterium | reverse complement strand
ATATGCAAACAGATAATAGGGTTAGATTATCTAAAAAGGGTTATATAGATAAAATAGGCAATAGAGGAGATCTGTACCTAAATATTAAAATAATGAATCCACCAAATATTAGTTATAAATTAAAGGAAATGTTCCAGGAAATGAAAAAAGAATATAATAATGGATAACTAAGGAGAACCTAAAAAATAATACCAAATTCTTTTCGTCTGAAGTTTGCTTAAATCATGCGAATTCATACTCGAGAATTAGAGTTTATTTTTTGGATATCCCTAAATCACAATCAAAAATTTCATAAGACAACTTTTTCTTAAAATTCCGATGTTTAACGGATTTTTAAGAAAAGTTGACTAGTTTAATTTTTGATTATGCCTAATATTGAAATGGAGTATAAATGTTTTTGAACTATTATAGAAATATTAAACTTATAATTAAAAAAATATATACACATTGGATTGAACATGATATAGCTGTTTACAGTGCTTTTTTTAGCTACTATTTAGTTATATCATTTTTTCCTTTTGCAATTATTTCTATAATTATAATTTCATATACTCCTTTAATTGATGGCTATAAATTAGAATCACTAATTATTTATTTTCCTGATACTGCAAGAGTCTATATTGAAAATCTTTTAAATGATATTATATCAAATAATCGACAAAGTATTTTATCGGCTAGTATTATAGGAATAATATGGGCAGCCTCTAAAGCTTTTTCTGCACTTATTAAAGTAATTGATAAAGCTTATGGAAATACTGAAAAAAGAAATTATTTTTTGGTTATTTTACATTCAATTGGATTTTCATTGGTTATGGCTGTTTTATTTGCTGTATATATTCTAATTGTTGTTTTAGGAGATGGTGTTGGTGAATATCTGATGGATAAAATTGGACACATAAATATTTATGATAATTTTAAAAATACATTTAAATTTGGAGCACCTATAATATTAACTTTTGTTGCTTCGATTTATATATATTATATTATTCCAAAAAAGAAATTTAAATTTAAAGAGATATTACCAGGTGGAATTTTCTTGACAATAGGTTTTATGGTAATATCTATGTTATTTTCTATGTATATTAACAATTTTTCAAATTATAATAAATTATATGGAGGAGTTGCGGGAATAGTTATTTTATTATTATGGTTAAATCTTTTAAGCACAATTATCATGATAGGTGCAGAGATAAATGCAGTTATAAAGTATAAAGAAAAATAAACTTTATTCTTTAGTTAAGTTTTTTATCAATTCCTCATGAGGAGTTATATATATTGTTTTGTAATTTACATAAATAACCATGCCAGGTTTTGCCCCTGATGGTTTTTTTACATTTTTAACCTTAGTATAATCAACAGGAACCTTTGAGGATAGCTTACCTTTACTGTAGAATGCACTCAAATTTGCAGCTTCAACTAAAGTTTTATCTGGAATAAAATCAGAATTATTTGTTTTTATTATAACATGAGAACCATGGATATCTTTTGTATGAAGCCATATATCATTTGACTGAGATGATTTTAAAGTAAGTATATCATTTTGTACATTATTTTTACCTACAAAAATATCGTAGCCATTGCTTGAAATATAATGATGAGGTTTGGATATTTTTAAAATTTTCTTCTTAGATTTTTTCTTATCTATTAAATAGTTTTGCTGTACTAACTCTTCTTTTATTTCATTTATTTCCTCAATTTCAGATGCAATTTCAAGATTATGAAATACACTCTCTAAATAATAAAGTTCTGATTTGGCAAGTTCAACTTGTTTTTTTGATTCTATTATTGCTGTTTTAGATTTTGAATATTTTTTATAATAAAATTGTGCATTTTCATTTGGCGTAAGAGTAGGTTTAAGAGAAATATCAACATATTCATTTTCAGTACTATAATAATTTAGCAATTTAATTTTTTTAATATTGCTTTTCATATTATAAATGTTTGCTGTAATTAACTCTCCATATAATCTGTATTTATCTGTATTTGCAGATTTTCTTATAATTGAATCATGTATTGATATTTTTTTAGTGCATCTATTTATATTGTTTTGTAGAGTTTTTTGAATATGGTATTTTTTTTGATTTAAATGATTTATTTTATCAACTTCATAATAATATTCATCTAATAAATCACTCATTGTGTCATGATGTTTAAGTATTTTATTCTTATATTCAAAATTTAAACAATGAAAATCTAGTGGTTTGTTATTACTATAAATTGTAACAGGTCTAAATTTGTTATTTGTTATTTGTTTTATTGTATAGTTAATATTTTTTTTAAGAGTATCAATTTGATTTTGCGTTAATGTATCTACAGAATTTTTTGGATTGATATTTGACATATAACAAATTTCATTACAAATTAAAGGACTTAAACCCTTGATATTATCTAAAATAAATTTAAAAACCATAGTATTTAATTTTTGGAAGTTATCAGTAAAGAGAATATCATCAGTATATTTATCAGGACTTATTTTATTTTGAGAAGGAGGTAATAAATAGTCTCTAGCTGGCATTATTTCACGTTTGCTACTTATCTCAAAATCAATATGTTTAACAGAATCAATAATTTTGTTATTGTTATTAGTAAGGATTATATTACTATGACGACCCATTATTTCAATAATTAAATTTTTAATTGATATTTCTCCAAGATCGGTAGTATTTTCAAAAGATATTTTAATTATTCTTTCATAATCCATAAATTTAATAGCTGTAATTTTTGAAGATGTTAAATGTTTTCTTAATATCATACAAAATAATGGTGCTTTATCTGGATTTTTTTTTGAAACATTTGTTAAATGTATGCGAGGGTAATTAGAACCAATACTTAGTAATAACTTTAAGTTTTTACCTTTTGATCTTAAAGTTATATTTATTTCATCTTTTTCAGGTTGGTGTATTTTGTCAATTCTGCCAAAAAGTATTTTTGAATTTAACTCTTCTATAATAAATTTAGTTATTATTCCATCAAATGGCATTTTTTTTCCCCTTATTTTTAAAAATTATATTTTTTCTTTTACTCAATAAGATTGTAAATTAAATAAGCACATAAATCAATATTAACGATGATTATAAAAAATTTATATAATAGTATCTTTAATTTTTATGTTTTCCTTAAATTTCTAGATTTGATGCTTTTAAATTATCTATATTTTTAGGAAAAAATTGTACTATGAAATTTTTATCTTACTTTGACATGTAATATTGACTTATAGATTTTAAAATGTTAATCTAATAATGCCAAGTAATTTAATCGGGATTAGGAGTTGTTAATTCTTGAAAATTTCAACAAAGGGTCGATATGGTATAAAAGCAGTTATGGATTTGGCTTTAAACAAAAAAGATGGAGTAATTCCACTAAAACATATATCTGAAAGACAAAATATTTCTGACAATTACTTAGAACAACTTTTAGCTGTTTTGAGAAAAAATGGAATTGTAAAGAGTGTT
>JBDMZA010000039.1:0-4222 GCA_039770155.1 Clostridiales bacterium | reverse complement strand
GAGGTGGAGATGGAAATGTTAGCTGAGAAAAATGAGAATATTAGAAAAGCATATAAAGTACTCAAAGAAGCTAGTATGGACGAACAAAAACGTATGGCATATGAGTCAAGACAAATGGCTTTGATGGATGAGAGAACAAAAATAACGGAAGCACTTGAAGAAGGAATAGAACTTGGCTCGGATAAAAGGAATTTAGAAAATGCCAAGAGAATGCATGAAGAAGGAATTGAGATTCAATTAATTTCTAAAATAACAGAAATACCTATTGAAATTCTAAAAGAAAAATTTAGTAAATAATTTATATATTGCTGTAAAAAGGCTTTTTATAATATAAAAGTCTTTTTATTTTGGTTCTTAATACAAAACCTTGGTATCTCAAAGTAATTAATATCTATATAAAACCTACAATTCCTATTTTGGAGGAGTTTTGTCTTCAAAATTTTGTTTTTTATTTAAATCTTTATTTTTATCTATAACCTTATTTTTATTCTGTTCCTTGCTTTTTGATTTAATTTGTTTTAATTTTTCATCTAAAGGTGTTCTTTTTTGTGTTTCTATTTTTTTGTTTATGTCTTTCATACTATTACATGCATTTTTAAAGTTTTCTGTAATCTTTGGTAAATCACTATTTTTTATTTGTCCAGATTCAATTAAATCATATTGTTTTTCAAGCTTATCTACAAAAGAAATTAACTCTATATTTTGTTTATCATTCAAATAACTAGGTTCAATTCTATTAATTTCTTCTTTTAAATTTTTATATTCAGTTTTAGAATTTTCTAATTCCTTCAAATCCTTACTATTAAAATCTTCTTTTAGTTTATCTCTTGTAAGCTCCTTTTTAAGTCCTTTTGTAATTAATTCTTTCATAAGTTCAGATTTTTTATAATTATTACCTGCCATAACTACTCCAGCTATATTTCCTAAAGTATCAGAAAAGTTTTTGTATCCTTCAGGAGACATAATATTTTCCAGATTATTAGTTTTATCATTTATAAATTTAGCAATACTGGATTTATCAACTATGAAAACATCAGAAAAACTTCCATCCTTATTAAATAATTTTTCTTCTTTTAGCAATGTAGATTTATGAGAGTTAGGTATACTTAAAGAGTCAGTTTTAATATATTTGACATTGCCTGCTACAGGTTTTAATAGTCCGTTTACTGGATCTCTAAATGATGAAATCGAGGTAATTCTATCTTTCATTTTTTCTATTCTGTCTTTATATGCATCATGAAATTTCTGACCAAACCCTTGTCCATCAAATGAAACACAACGATCTATATTATTGTCACAAACAATTGTAATATATTGTGATAAATTACCGCCTTTAGAATGACCTGTAATATCTTTTATATTATAATCATCTTTAATTCCCTCAAAAAAACTTTTTGATTTTAATTGCATATCAGTATCTTTTAAATATGCACCTTTCATATTATCTTTCCAAGCTTCTGGTATTCCACCAGTACCTCTAAAAGCAACAACTGCTTCCAAATTTGATGGATTAATAAAACATGTAGCTCTTACATCTCCATCAATACTATCTACAGCTTCTAAATTCATTAATTTATCATTGTTTTGTATTTGAGATATAATATCTAATGCCTCTTTTTGATTTATACCACCTGATAATAATGATTCATTTTTATCAAGTTCAATTTTTGTTTTTATATCTACTATTACATCATCTAATTTTTTGCCAATTTCTGTTGAGCCTTCGATATACATATAATTACTTAACAATACTAACTCTTTTTCTGATAAAATTTCCATAATCCACCCTATAAATAACCTATTTTAATTATTTTGTTTTATTTGAACTATCAGGAATTCTTCCTGTAATTACTTTATAGCAAATATCATCAAATTTTTTCGTGTATTTTTTTACATAATTTTTGTGATTTTTTCTATTTATGTCATTAAATTTCCCCTTTTTTATAAAAGCTATTGAATATGCTCCTTTTATATTACATTTTTCAAATAAAGTAACTAATTCTTTTACTTTATTCTCAAATGTTGTTTCTATATCTTGATGATTAATATATATATCAAACCAAACATTTAAAAATTCATCTAATTTAATTGCATCTTCTAATCTATTTTCACAAGTTAATTTATCTGAAAAAGAATCTGCAACAAATCTACTAAAAACTTTTACTTCGTTAAATACTTTTAGTACTTCTTTTTCTATCATAGATTCATATTCAGGTCTTATATGTATTCCAAAATAATTATCTATATATTTTGTTTTTTTACCTTCATTAAACTTAGATATATGTGCAAAATCTGTTTCCTCATCTCCCCCCTCTGGATATACTTTTAATTTATCATAGTCAATTTGATATCCTCTTGGTTCTAATAATATTGGGTAAAACTTTTTATTATATTTTTTCTCAAGTTGAGTTATCATTTCATCCTTTAGTTTATCTCCATCATATTTATTTCCAAACATATTTATTTCCATTTAAATAACCTCCTTCAATTTAACTTTTATGTTTTTATTAATTTGATATTTTTTATTCTTTTAACCTACTATTTATAAATCATTCATCAATTCTAATTTATTCAATCTTTCTTTAAAATAAGTTAAATGAGTATCCATATGGATTATATAGTGAATAATAAATTCATTAAATGTTAAATAATCTTTATTTTCATACCATTTTATATGCAATTTTATGTATCATCTATTTTCAAGGCTGTTTTTGATTATGCTTTGTCTATAAAATCTTGTTTTTTAATATTATCTTTTTCTTTTTTTATATCCTTAACTTTATTCAAATTTTTATCTATATCTATATCTATATCTATATCTATATCTTTTTCTGATTTCAATTGTTTTACTTTTTTATCTAAAGGTGTTCTTTTTTGTAATTCCGTTTTATTATTAATTTCTCTCACCTTACTACATGTATTTTTTAAGTTTTCTGTAATTTTTGGTAAATCGCTATTTTTTATTTGTCCTAATTCTACCATAGTATACTGTTTATCAATTTTATCTATAAAAGAATCTACTTCTTTATATTGTTTATCATTTAAATAACTAGGTTCAATCTTATTAATTTCTTCTTTTAAATTTTTATATTCAGTTTTAAAATTTTCTATTACTTTCAAATCTTTACTCTTAAAGTCATCTTTTAGATTGCCTTTTGTCAGTCCTTTTGTAAATGCTTCCTTCATAAGCTCAGATTTTTTATAATTAGACCCTGCCATGACAATTCCAGCTATATTTCCTAAATTATCCGAAAAGTTTTTATATCCCTCTGGAGACATATGATTTTCAAGATTATTAACTCTATCATTTATAAATTTAACAATATTTGATTTTTGTGTTATTACTTTATCAGAAAAATTACCCTTTTCAAATAATTTATCTGGCATTAATAAAGTAGATTTATGAGAATTTGGTATACTTAAAGACTCCGTTTTTATATATTTGGTTTCACCTGCTATTGGTTTTAGTAATCCATTTACTGGATCTCTAAAAGATGATATTGAAGTTATTTTATCTTTTGCTATTTCTATTTTATCTTTATATGCCTCATGAAATTTTTGACCAAAACCTTGTCCATCAAATGAAACACACCTTTCTATTTCATTATCACAAGCTACTGTAATATACTGTGATAAATTACCACCTTTTGAATGACCTGTTATAACTTTTATATTATAATCATCTTTTATTCCCTCAAAGAATGATTTTGTTTCTTTCTGCATGTCTGTATCCTTTAAATACGCTCCACGTAAATTATCTCTCCATGCTTCTGGTATTCCACCTGTTCCTCTAAATGCAAGAACAGCTTCTCTATCTGATGGATCAATAAAACATGTGGCTCTTACATCCCCATCAATACTTTCAACAGATTCTAGATTTATTAATTTATCATTTTGTTTTATTTCGGATATTATGCTTTTCGCTTCTTTTACATCTATACCTCCTGATAAATAATTCTTTACATTATCAGTTTCTAATTTACTTTCAAGTACATTCAACAATTTATTTAGTGGTGCCTTATCAGTTGAACCACTAATATACATAAAATTACTTAATAATAATAATTCTTTTTCATTAAACTTTGCCATATTAATCCCTCTTAATTCACTTGTTAATATTTGGAATATTTTCTTCAATAACTTCTAAACATACATCATCAAATTTTTTAGTATACTTCTTTACAAATGAATTATAGTTTCGTCTATTTACTTCTGAAATTTT
>JBDMZA010000038.1:0-7832 GCA_039770155.1 Clostridiales bacterium | reverse complement strand
ATGAAATTAATCTAAATTGTAGTTATTTAAATAAATAATATAATATTATTTAATATTTTGATAAATAAACTTATAAAAAAGGGTATAATTTTATTAGATAAAGTATTAAAATAAATGTTTAAATAAATAATATTATGTCTGATATTAAATAATATCTAATGATTTTATAAATATATTATAAAATTCGTATAAATAATGCAGAATTCAAACAAAAAATGGAATTTTAACTTGACATTGTAACGTTATGGTGATAAGATATATTTATCAAAATTAGAGGTGGTTTTATGAATAATCAATATCGTATAAGTGAACTTTCAGAAAAAGCGGGGGTTACAAAAAGAACAATACATTATTATTTAAGTAGAGGTTTGCTTCCTAGTCCAAATGGAGCAGGACTTGGTACGATGTATTCGGATGAACATCTTTATAGAATAATTTTAATTAAAAAATTGCAGGATGATTACCTTCCGTTAAATGAAATAAAAAAAAGAATTAATTTAATGAAACTTGAGGATGTTTTGGAAAATTTAAATAGATTAAAAATGAAACATAGTAAAGATATTTATGATAATGAAAAAGATGACAACGAATTTGAATCTTTTAATAAAGATAATTTGGGGGCCGCTTATAGTAGAATATTGGTTGGTTTTGGAGTGGAAATTCACTATCCAGTAGGTTATGATAAAGTTAAGGAGTTTGCAGACAAAATTTATCAATATGCAGAGAATATTATGAGAGAAGGTTAATATAATGGAAATGTGCTGTATAGTTGACAAGAAAATAGAAAATGTATATTGTCAACTGCAAAATGTTGAAGTAACTGCAAATATTGATGGTATGATCGCAGAAGTTACTGTTTATCAAAAATATCAAAATATAAGTAAGTTAAATATAGATGCTTTGTTTACTTTTCCTTTAGTTAATCAGAGTAAAATTACAGGATTTCTTGCAAAAATTGAATCAACAGAAATTGAAGGGGAATTTAGAAGTATAGAAGAAGTACATAAAGAGTTTGATAAAGCAGTAAGAAAAGGAGAAAATTCTTATCTACTTGAAAATTACAAAGAGAATGTTTTTCAAATTGGTATTGGAGATGTTATGCCAGGTGAAAAAGTAGATATAGCAATTTCTTATATAGAAGAAATTAATATTAAAAATAATGAAATTAACTGGAAGTTACCAGTTTTTTTAGCTCCAAAACGTATTTATGGAAAAAAAACTAATAAATTAAATTATATAGATAATGACTTTTCTAGTAATGATGATATGAGAAATATATATAAAAATCTCAATGAATCTACCCATACTCTCAAAATTACAGTTACAATAAATGGATTACACTATATTAAGTTAATAGAATCTTCTTCTCATCAGGTTTCTATTTCTATGGCAAGAGATTTTTATATAGTTAGATTAGCAAGGCATAATGTTCATTTAGAAAATGATTTTTTGCTAAAAATAAAACTTGAGAAGATTGGCACTAATGATCTTAGTGTGGCATTAACAGAAGAAGATGAGGTTTTTGTTGAAGCTAATTTTACTTTCGAGTTAGATAAGTATGTAAAGAGAAATTATGAGTATATTTTTTTATTAGATATATCAAGTTCTATGCATGGAGAAAAATTTAATAGAGCAAAAGAGGTACTTGAATCTTTTTTATCTAATTTAATTAGTGGAGACTACTTTGATGTAATAGGTTTTGAGAGCTATTATAGAATACTTTCAAAAAATTCATTATCTTTTAATGAAGAGAATTATGATAGAGCATTAAAATGGATTAATAATCTTAAATGCTGTGGTGAAAAAGAGTTATTTGATATTATGTATTATCTTTTAGAAGGTGTAAAACCTCAGTCAGAATTGGGGAAAGTAATTATTTTAATAACTGATGGTGAAGTTGAAGATGAATTAGAGATTATTAATATGGTTAATAATTATAGTGATTTAGTAAATATATTTACCTTTGGAATAGATGCTGTAAACAACAAAAGTTTTATTGATGGAATTGCTATAGCGAGTAATGGAGGCTCGGAGTATATTGAATCAAATAAAGCTTATGAGAAAATAGTTTTAACACAATTTAATAGAATTCATTTTCCCATGGCTAAATTCAAGGGTATTACTGATAATTATGGAAATGAGATAAAATTTATTCCTAAATTAAAATCAGATTTATATTTTTTTAACACATATAATATTTTAATAAAAACTACTTCTGATGAATATCTTGAAAGATTAGCAAATATTAATATAAGTGTTGATATTGATGGTGAAGAATTTGAACTTCAATTATTTAAAACGGGCAAGGGCAATTCAAGATTGCTTTCGATAAAATGGGCAAGAAAGAAGATAGAGGAACTTGAGAAACAATTATTTGGAATGGATGGAACTAAAAAAGAAGAAATAAAAAAAGAGATAGAGTTTTTATCAACAAAATATAGAGTTACTTCATCAGAAACATCTCTTATTGCAATATCTGAAAGAATTGAAAATCTTGAATCAAAAGAATATATTTTAATACCAGTTTCAAAACCTGCTAGCTGGAAAATTTTAAATGAAGATCAAATGTTTGATAGTTCTTTAAATAACAGGTTTGAAATAAAAAATGCAAAAGTAGATTATGAATTGGAGTCTAAAATTAAAAATCAAAATAATATTGAAGAAAAACAATTACAAAACACTATAGCTAGATATAATAAACCAAATAGAGATAATAAACCAAGATGTAAATTTTTAAGTTTTATTAAATCTTTTATATATAAAAAAAATAAAGATTTAACAGATGATAAAGTTCAAGAGAATGATGTATCTTCAAAGGATACATTTAGTAAATTAAATTATAAAAAAAGTGAAAATGCTTTACCTCATGATTTAACAGAAACTATAAACAATATTGTATCAGAGCAAAATATTGATGGATCATTTGGTAATGTTGAAAATTCAAACTATAGAACTTCTTGTTTTGTAATAGCAATGTTGTTACTAGAAAATGAAGTTACGATAAAATTTAAAGATAAGATTGCCCATGCAGGTACTTCTTTACTAAGTGGTGTAGATAATGATATTTTATTTAAGTCAATTGCATTATTTATGTTAATTGATAGAGAAATTCTTAGGGAATCTGATATGTATAAAAATAGAGATGGTTCATATAAATATGTTGGAGATTATAAGAATTATATGTTATCTAAGTTAAATATATTAGAAAGACAATCATTTGAAGATTTTAAATCATTAAAAGGTTTTGATATTAACAGTTTAATACAATCATTTCTAAAAGCTGTTAATGAATAAGTGTAGTTAAATAAGGCTAAATGTTTTTATTTTATGCAAAAAAAAAGCCCATTAACTGAATAATTAAGTAAATATATTACTAAAATTCAACAATGGTTTTTTAGTATTATTCAATATTAATGAGCTAATGTCTATTTGCTAGTTTGAGGGTCTTATTAAAAACATAAGTCAATTATATCATATATACATATAAATAAAATAACAATTTCCTTAAAAAAAGTTTAAGTTTAACATATAGTTACATATAAAAGTAATTAAAAATATCTGAAAAGTAAGTCTCGCTTTTAGAAAATGTGTACATATTTAGGCATAATCAAAAAAAATTTGTATTTTTAATAATTATATGTAAACTTTTTTTGTGTATAGTCGATATACTTGAAAATAGGAAAGTATTGAGTTAAATTAAATTATAATAAGATTAATGAAATATTCTGTTTTTATAGTATTAATAAATTAGGTGAACCTTAAAATATAATACTGAATTTTTTTCGTATGGAGTTTGCTTGAAACATGTGAATTTGTTGTTGGAGATTAGGATTCATTTTTTGAATATCTATTATCTAAAAAAAATATTATACTTAGGAGATAATAATTATGAATAATATGAAAAATTATTTGGAGGTTGCAGAATTTGCTGCAATAGAATCAGGTAAAATATTAATGAAATTTTATCAAAATGTTAAATTTATTAATAAAAAAGGAGAAGGCGGAAATCTTGTCACTGAAGCCGATGAACTAGCTGAAAAAAAGATTTTAGAAATTATTACAAAAGAATTTCCAGATCATAAAATTTTGTCTGAGGAATCAGGCTATAATAATATTAAGGATAGCGATTACTTATGGGCTATAGATCCTCTTGATGGAACTACGAATTATTCTCATGGCTATCCTATATTTGCTGTTTCTATTGCTTTGTTGAAAGATAAGAAACCTATCATTGGTGTTGTAAATGTTCCTTTTATGAACGCACTATATAAAGCTGAAGTAGGAAAAGGAGCAACCTTAAACAATAAAGAAATTTGTGTTACAAATAGTACTGAATTAACAGAAAGCTTACTTGTAACAGGATTTCCTTATGATAGAGCTATAATTGAAGATAACAATTACAGAGAATATCAGCACTTATCCAATTTAACTCATGGAGTAAGAAGGAGTGGTTCTGCTGCTTTTGATTTAGTTTCTGTTGCATCAGGAAAAATTGATGGTTTTTGGGAAAATAGTTTAAATTTATGGGATATATCTGCTGGTTGGTTGATTGTAAAAGAAGCTGGTGGTAAAGTTACTGGTTTAGATAGTGAAGAAATTAAAATGCAAAATATAGGATTAATTGCTTCAAATAAAACAATTCATAAAGAATTATCAAATGAATTAAAATTTATAAGAAATTATGTGAATTTTTGAACAAAAAAAAACTCATATTACTATGAGCTTAAAATATATTGTTAGTTTGAGGGCTTTCTTAAAACTTGTATTTAGTATACCATTAAAATTATAAAAATAAGTTTCAAAATAATTAAAAATAGTTACGAAATGTTTAACAATGTTAATAATTATATTAATATTTATTATTTGAAATAAATATTAAATAATTTTAGCTTTTTATTGGTGATAAATTAGATTTTCTTTTTTCAAAACAATTTTTGCTAGTGCAAAACAATTTTTTGTTTAATTTACTTAGAATATGTATTGTTTTGATTTGAATTAATAAAAGTGGAGCAATTAGTATGAAATATCCTGGAGAAAATATAGTAATAATATTTGTTTTTACTAATCCCCAATGAATGAAAAACATTCCTAAAACGAAGACTGCTACACCTGGACAAATTAAAGAAAAACTTCCTATACTATTTTTTTCTCCATGTACATATTCTTTAAAATAATTTGTTTTGTTTAATACTACATATCCAATTAAACCTATTATGGCTTGAATTGATATGAAAACTGATAAAACGAAAAACATAAGTACTGGTGGAGGGTTTGAATGAAGTATGTTATGAAAAATACCTGCTGTAATTCTAACAAATGTAATGCCGAATAATGTAATTATAGGTATTATGATCCACAAAGTTGGTGCGTTTTCTTTTGATATCCCTTGCTTGAAAATTGATTTAAAGCCAAGAACCATTTTTATAAAAAGTAAAGAAGCGCTAATTGTTGAAAATAGTATTGAACCAAAAATTGCAACTACAGAAGTAGCTAAATTATGACTCATTGCACCAGGACCTGCTAATCCAACACCGACCATGATGAATGCGAAACTTGCAAGTAGTTGACTTAAATTATTGTTTTGTATAAAATCAAAATTTCCTTTTATAATTAATCTAGAAAAATATTCTGAAAAAATAACTAAAGCATATATTCCAATTGCCATAAATGCTGCTACAGCAAATGGAAATAGGAATTCAACATAATTCCATAGACCAGGAACAAAAACTGCTCCAAGAATAAAAATAACATTTACAGTCATTGCTAAAGTCAATGGAACTGCTAATAGTGTAACTTCTGCATTTGAGTCTTTTAATTTAATATAAGCCTCTGTTTTTTTATATTCATAAAATCCTCTTAAATTCCAAATAAGAGTCTTAAACAATCTATAAGCAAAATATAATATTCCAATTAAAGCAACAGAAGTTAAGAATGTATTTAATTTATTTGATCCGATTAAAACTTTGTATACATTATCAAAAATTGGTATAGGTGTATCAGGATGTTTTATCATAAACATCAAATACATAAAAAATGTAACTGCCAAACCACCATTACCTAAAGAACCTAAGAAATACAACGGATTATAAGTTAAAGTAAATTTTTTATCCATATTAATCACCCTTTGTAAAAAGTATTATACCCGATGGGGGTATGTAAAATATATTTTATCAGGAGATTTTCAAAAAGTCAAGAAAGAAATTGTAATATCTGAATATAAAAATTATATTTAATAAATTTTTGACCATGCCTTAATCAAATTGCTATATATGTGTATTGTGGATATCCGAAAGGCAAATTTTAATTCTCAAGTATGAATTCGCTATCTTTTTTAGACTATCCTCAGAATAAATTATACTTTTATATAAATCTAAAACTATCAGTATAAATAAAGTTTCAATATTATAATAAAAATATATTTAAAAGAATAAGTATTGTATAAATATATATCTATATAGTATAATAATAATATATATTTGATATCATATTAATATCAATTTAATAAGGAGTGGTATTATGAAGGAAATGACTAAAAAAACACATAGAGGTTTGCACTTTATGATTATTACATTTGTATTACTCATAATAGATGTTTTTATTTTTGTAAAAACTGTGCAAACATTAGAAACACCAATTTTGACAAATGTTGTCCTATTTATATTTAGTATTATATTATTTATTGTTATTTGTATAATGTTTAGTGGTTTTTTTACTCTCCAGCCAAATGAAGCAGCAGTATTAATTTTGTTTGGTGAGTATAAAGGTACTGTAAAAGATGATGGATGGCATTTTGTAAATCCATTTAATACTGTTAAAAAAATTTCCTTAAGAAGTAGAACTTTTGAAAGTGAAAAGATTAAAGTTAATGATTATATGGGGAATCCGATTGAAATTGCAACAATTATTATTTGGAAAGTTGAAAATACAGCAAAAGCTTTTTTTGATGTTGATAATTATGATTATTATGTTAGGACACAAACTGAATCAGCATTGAGACATTTAGCTGGTTTGTATCCTTATGACAGTGGTGAAGATGAAAATATTATTACACTGAGAGGCTCAGTAGATGAAGTATCAGCTGCGCTAAAAAAAGAATTACAAGAAAAACTTGAAAAAGCAGGAGTTTTAGTTACAGAAACAAGACTTAGTCATCTTGCATATTCACCGGAAATAGCAGCAGCAATGTTGCAAAGGCAGCAAGCAGCTGCTATAATTGCAGCAAGAAAGAAAATTGTTGAGGGTGCTGTTGGAATGGTTGATATGGCTTTAAAAAAATTAAGTGATCAGAATGTTATAGAGTTAGATGAAGAAAGAAAAGCTGCAATGGTAAGTAATTTATTAGTGGTGCTTTGTGGGGAAAGAGGGACTCAACCAGTTATAAATACAGGTACTCTGTATAGTTAAAAGGTGTTGATTTAAATGGCGGATAAAAAAACTGTATTACTTAGATTAAATCCTAAAATATGGGATGAAATTAATAAATGGGCTCAAGATGAGTTTAGATCAATAAATGGGCAAATTGAATATTTATTAAATGAATCAGTTAAAAAGAGAAAGAAAGAAATAAACAAGGATTAGGCAGAATCAAAAAATAAACTAGTCAACTTTTTTTGAAAATTCGTTAAACCATCGATATTTTTAGAAAAAAATTGTTTTATGAAATTTTTGATTATGCCTTAGAAGAGCCTAAAAAATAATATCATATTGTATCTTGAGTGAAAACTAATAAAATCATTTGATTACTTAGGGATAACCAAAAAATAAACTCTAATTCTCGAGTATGAATTCGGTAGTATTTTTTAGGCTATCCTTAAGTTTTAAATTTATTTTTT
>JBDMZA010000037.1:0-4939 GCA_039770155.1 Clostridiales bacterium | reverse complement strand
CCCAAACATTATTCCTTCTGATATACTGTAAGCAATAATCATCATAATTGCAGTAAGAAATGCTGGAATCCCTTCTGATGGATCAGTAAAGTTTATCTTTGAAAAACTATCAATCATAAAAAACCCTACAATTATAAGAGCTGGTGCCGTTGCAAAGGAAGGTATAACTAGTAATATTGGAGAGAAAAACATTGCCAAAAAGAAGAATACTGCAGTGAAAACGGAAGATAGTCCTGTTCTTCCTCCATTGGCAACTCCTGAAGCACTTTCTATGTAAGTTGTGGTTGTAGAAGTTCCAAGCATTGCACCTACAGTAGTGGCTGATGAATCTGCTAAAAGAGCTCTGTTTATTTTTGGTAACTTTTGATTTTCATCTAAAAACCCTGCTTTTGAAGATACCCCAATTAATGTTCCTAAAGTATCAAATAAATCAACAAAGAAAAATGCAAAAACTACAATCCAAAAATTAACATTTAATATTACAGAAAAGTCAAAACATTTGAATAATATTGGACTAATGTCTGGTATACCTGAAACTATTCCATCAGGTATAACACTAAATGCTCCTTTTTCTGGATTTACAACATACCATCCTGCCAACTCTGCAATTATTCCCAGAATCCAAGTTGATAATATACCAATTAGTATAGCACCCTTAATTTTTTTTACTAATAATATAGCAATTATAAGAACTCCAACCAATGAAATAATTACAGAAGGATTTTTTAAATTTCCTAAAGAAACTAACGTTAAATCATTATTTACAATAATACCAGCATTTTGCATTCCAATAAATGCAATAAAAAGTCCAATTCCTGCACTTACTGCAAATTTTAGATTAGATGGAATTGCATTAAATAATACTTCTCTAACTCTAAAAAAAGTTAAAATCAAAAAAATAATTCCCTCTATAAATATTGCTGTTAAAGCCTGTTGCCAACTATCTACTAATACCCCTACAACTGAAAATGCAAAAAATGCATTAAGCCCCATTCCAGGTGCTAAAGCAAAGGGATAATTCGCATATAGCCCCATAATTAATGTTCCAAAAATTGCTGCTCCTGCAGTTGCAGTAATCAAAGCTCCTCTATCCATACCAGTAGCAGATAGTATATTTGGATTTACTATAAGTATATATGCCATCGTCATAAATGTCGTTAATCCAGCAAAAAATTCAGTACGAACATTTGTATTATGTTCATCAAGTTCAAAAAACTTATTCATATATTTCCTCCCCATGTAAATAAATAACAATTAAAAAAATTCTAAAAATTAATATCTTTCTACTCAAAAATACATTCTAATCATCTTAGAATCACTAAATTTGTTTTACAACTAGTAAAACTTTAAGACTATATTCAACAAAATTCTATATTTGATAGATATTACTAAATAAATTGTCATTCTTAAATAATAAATCACAGATTTTCAGTGATTCTTAAAAAAAAGAATTAACTACTATTTTTTTAGGTTCTCCTAAAATATTAAATTTATAGATGTTTATGATATTAAGATATATTAAATATTAAGCATTTATATAATATAATAAAATTAATATTCTTGAAAGATAAATTTAATATTTACTAAAAAAATACTATCCAATTCTTTTCACATGAGGTTCAATTAAAACATACAAATTCATTTTCGAGAATATGGATTTATCTTTTTGCCATCCCTAAGTCTTTTATTCTTACTAATAAATCAATTCTGAAACATCAATATTAGGATGATGATATTTCTCATTATACCTCACTATATCCCCATATATAGCTTCTTTTGGACACCATTGATAACAAGCATAGCAACTTTCACATTTATGTAACCATTTAGGTTCACCATGTATGATTTTTATATTATCCACAGGACATATTTTTTCACATATTCCACAACTATTACATTCTTTATTAGATTTAAAACTTTTATCTGAAAATTGTACTAGTTTACTAAAATTAAAAGTTGATTTTTTCGATAACTTCCTATATCTAATCAAAAAAACTAATTTAAATAAAAATAAAAATGGTAAAAACATTATTTTACCAAACATACTTTGTGTTTCAAGTTTTATTTCTTTTTTATTTTTAACTATTTCAACAATATAATCAATTTTATCTTTAGTTTTTTCAATTGAATAATAATTTTTATTTTCAGCATCCATCTTTTTAATTTTTAGAAGGTTATAAAATTTTTGTTTCATATCATCTGATAGTTTTTTATTACACATATTTATATTAAATCCTGATGAAAGTTTTCCTTTATTAAATTCAATCATTTTACTTAAATTGCCTATTGTTTTACAAGGCATATTGTTTGATGAACATACTGAAAATATATATTTTGAATCTAAACCTTCTAATTTTTTTACAAATCTTTTAACTAAAAATGGTATTCCAGTAGCATTTGCAGCAAAATACACTGGGAATACAATTCCCATAACATCTGCCTCTGATTCAATAACACTTTTATTCATTAAAGATGGAATTGGTATCAATTTTCCTTGTAACTTCTCTGAAATTATTTTTGCTATATAAAGAGAATTACCTGTTCCTGAAAAATAATAAATTTCTATATTCATATAATTTTTTCTCCATTATGTAAATTTTAAAGCAATTGAAGTTAATCTAAAAACACATTACATTTTTCTTACTTTAATTATAAATCAGATTAAATTTATTTGGCTACAGCTATTTGACTTAAATAAACTCTTTATTATAAGAATATATAATAAATATAGTTATATTATGTTAGATATCTTACCAAGACTAAATTATCCTCCATATAATAATATTCTAAATGCTCTGTAAATATACAAAGCATTTAGATAATACCATCTTTCGTTTATTTATACTACACATTCTAGACTTATTAATATTAAATCTTTCTTTTTTACAATATAATTAATTTTAATATTATTATGATTAATTTTTATTAATCCCATTTTTATTAATTGTTGTATTTTATTCCTACTTAGTGAATCTAAATAATTTGCAAGTAATTTATCTAATCTAATTGATACATTAATATCTCTCATATAAATAATTAAATTTTTTATTTCTTTTTCAATTAAATCATTTAAATTAATTTTACTAATATCTTTTTTTACAACATCTTTCATTATATAGTTAGTATTTTTTAAATGTTCATTATAATCTTCACTTTTATCATTTATTAAATTGTAGCTTTTATATTCTGCTGATTTTTTATTCCAAGTATGTCCTTTATGACATTTAAAGATATCATACTCTGTTATATTCTTTCCATTTGCATTTTTCCTCTTTAAATTTGAATTATAAAATACAACTTTTTTACTACAGCCGTGACAATACCTTCTTTGTTTTTCAACTTCATCAACTATATATTCCCAATCAAATTTTATGTAATCTTTCATATATCTTGCCTCCTGTATTATAAGCCAAGCAAGTCTATTAAATTTACATAAAATTATTTTTATTTTGTTCATTTAAACAACACCTTACTTGACAATTATTTTAATTTATCGATGTTGTTTTTAAAATCAGGCATATATTCACCTCCAATCAAAATTAAAACCATATCTCAGATTTTAAAAATATGATATCATTTTTTAGGCTATCCTAAGCACTATAATCTGGAATTTCTGTTTCAAGATTTCTAAATGGTTTAAAACTAATAAAAAATAAAGTTAAAATCAAAATACTTATGCCAACTAAAATATATACTAATCTATATCTAATATCTGCTGTATCTACCAAAAAGAAATTTACTATCTTTGCTATATAGACATATTTTCCCATAATAGAAATAATAGCATAGTCTACTATAGGTCCTGATAATAAATATGCTAAAGGCATAGCAAGTCTAACTAACATTTGTCTTGTTGCAAAAAGCCTTCCTTGCATCTCTTCTGGTCCTTTTATTTGCCATATTAGATTAGAACTGCTACTTGCAAAAGGCAGCGAAAACAAAAAGATAAAATAACCTAAACTAATAAGTATTATTGAACTTCTAAATCCCATTATCATAATTCCAAACGAAGCTAATAAAAGTGCTATATATATTTTTTTTACTAATTTATCTTTAAATTTTAACATAGTTATAAATAAACCTCCCAAAAGCATACTAATTCCACCAATCATTTGTATAATTCCTAATACAGCAGAATTTTTTATAGAAAGAATAAATGGTGTAAGCAAAACAGAAACAAAATTAATAAAAAAATTCACAAAGATACTTAAAAAAATCAGAGCTATTAGACCCTTTCTTTTACCAATAAATTTTAAACTTTCAGTAAAATTTTTAAAAAAAGAATTTTTTTCTTTATTATCACTTTTTAAATTTTCAAAATTGTTTGTGGGAATAAGTAGAATCATAATAAATGAAAATATAAAGGTTAATATATCTATTATAATCATTCCCTTAAGTCCTATTATTAAATAAAGAAATCCGCCTAATAATGGTGGAAGTAGATTCTGAAGTGCTAAAGTTATTTGATTCATACCATTTGCAGTACTAAGATTTTTTTTAGGAACTATTAATAAAATAGCTGATTGGTATACAGGAGTTTGAAAAGAATTAAAACTTGAATTCAAAAATATAATTATATATATACTAATTATTGTTATATTATGACTATATATTAGATAAATTAATACCACTGTTGACATTGCAGCTAATGTATCTGAAATTATAATTATCTTTTTCTTATTAAATTTATCTGCTATATTACCTGCAAAAGGTGAAAATATTATACATGGTACGATACTTAAAAAAATGCTTATAGCAAATGGACTAACTTGACCTGTCTTATAATAAATCCATATTCCAAGTCCAAACGTTGTTAAATTTGATCCTAATAATGATATTAACTGTCCAAACCACACAATTACAAAATAATTAAATGTTTTTTTTAACTCAGTTGATTTCATATAACCTCCAATATTTTATAACATTTAAATATAATTAT
>JBDMZA010000036.1:0-3472 GCA_039770155.1 Clostridiales bacterium | reverse complement strand
TTTGATGGTTTTTATGTATGTAGGACTATACGTAAAATTTCAAAGACACCAATTATTATAATATCTGCTAGAAATGGAGAAATGGATCAGATATTAGGTATGGAATTGGGGGCTGATGATTATATTCTAAAACCATTTAGTTTTGAAATACTTATAGCAAAGATAAAATCAAGCTTAAGAAGAATATATGGTGAATATTCAGAGACACCCAAAAATGCAAATACAAATGTAAATACAAATGCAAATACAAATATTAATGCACTTATTTTAGATCATAAGGGCTTTAAAGTTACTTATTTAAATAAAACAATAGAACTAAGCAAAAATGAATTCAAACTTATAAATCTCTTTATCGAAAACAAGGATTGTATAATAGAAAGAGAAAAAATATTAGAAGAGTTGTGGGATGAAAATTTATTTGTTGATGACAATACAATAACTGTTAATGTAAGTAGAGTAAAAAGCAGATTTATGGAACTTGGATTTAAAGATGTAATAAAAACCAAAAGAGGAGTAGGATACAGGCTAGATTCAACTGTATTTGATTAGAAATGTTAAAAAAACTTATAGGATCTTTTTTAAAAGACAAGATAATAATTATATCAATTTACATTATAAATTCAGTATTAATAATATTTTTTAATTTACTGCAAGATAAGAGTAATGAAATTATTTATCCAACTATAATTTCTCTATTTCTATTGGTTGTTTTATTAGGATGGGAATGGGATAAATACTATAATTTCAACAAATATTTATATAAATATTTAGAGGAAAACAATACTGAACTCAAAATATATTACTCTGAACACAAAAGAATACATAATATATTGGAAAATATGAAAAACAAGCATATGAATGAAATATATGAAATGGAAATATCAAATAATAAACATAAGAAATTTATTTCTCAATGGATTCATAATTTGAAATCTCCTTTATCGGTTATAAAATTAGTTTCTGAAAAAAGCATATTAGAGGATTTTAAAAATTTAAAAAATATCTTAAAGTTCGAATCGAAAATTTTGGAAAATAGTATTGATGGTGTTTTAAATATTTTAAGACTTGATAATTTTGATAAAGATTATGAACCAAAAACATTTAATTTAGTAAGTATATTAAAAGATATAATTAACAATAATAAAAACTCATTTATTTATAATAAAGTATACCCCAAATTAGAATATGAGAATGATGAAATAAATATTATAACAGATATTAAATGGCACAATATTATAATAAATCAGATTATTTCAAATGGAATAAAATATTCTTTTACAAAAGAAAATAAAAAGAATATTTATTTTAAAATAAAAAAAGAAGGTAAAAATGTAAGACTATTTATTATTGATGAAGGAATGGGAATCCCAGAATATGATATCCAAAGAGTTTTTGAACCCTTTTTTACAGGTGAAAACGGAAGGAAAATTGGCAGTTCTACAGGAATTGGTCTCTATATATGTAAGGAAATATCTGAAAAAATAGGTCTTGAATTATCAATAAGCTCAAGTATACAATCAGGTACAGAGGTAAAAATAGCTTATCTTACAAAAGTGTAAGATATTATTAGTTTATTCGATTTTAATATACTTAATATTGATATATTATCTTTTTAAAAGTTACAATGAGAATTTGAATCTGATATAGGATTTATTTTTTTTGATATCCCTAAAGGAGGATTTTATATGAGTATACTAGAAGTTAAAAATCTTGTGAAAGTATATGGTGAAGTTAATCAAGTTAAAACTAAGGCTTTAGATGGATTAAATTTAAATGTAAATAATGGAGAATTAATAGCAATAATGGGGCCATCTGGAAGTGGAAAAACAACATTTTTGAATTTAATAAGTGGTATAGATACACCTTCATCAGGTGAAATTAAAATATCAGGAACATCTATAAATTCAATGAGTAATGAAAAATTAGCAATTTTTAGAAGGCAAAAATTAGGATTTGTTTTCCAAGAATTTAATTTATTAGACAGTTTATCTATCAGGGAAAATATAATGTTGCCAATGATTTTAGATAAAAAAAAGGTAAAAGAAATAAATAGAAATACTGATGAATTAATAAATCTTTTTGAGATTAATGATATAAAAAATAAATATCCATATAATGTCTCGGGTGGTCAACAACAAAGGACGGCTGTCTGTAGAGCATTAGTAAATCAACCAAGTATAGTATTTGCTGATGAGCCAACTGGGAATCTAGATTCAAAATCTTCAAAAAATATTATGGAGTATTTTGGAAAAATGAACAAGGAAAGAAATAGTACTTTTTTAGTTGTTACCCATGAACCATTAGCAGCAAGTTTTTGCAATAGAGTGGTGTTTATAAAAGATGGACAGGTACATATGGAGATTGTGAAAAAGCATGATAGAAAAGAATTATTTGAAAGAATATTAGACTGTCTTGCTGTTATAGGAGGTGAACGATATGACATTTAATGATATAGCAGTAAAAAACTTCAAAGTTCATTTTAGGAGATATTTATCATATTTTCTTTGCAGTTGTTTTGCAATAGCCATATTTTTAATGTATGCTATTATATTTTTTAATGAAGGATTAACAGGGGCTGAAAGTCTGGCAAGGAATGTTAAAGTCATAATAATTTTACCACTTATCATATTGGGCATATTCTCTGTTTTTTTTATTAATTATGCTCATTCAACATTTATTACAGCTCGAAGCAAAGAATTTGGTATGTTTATGGTATTTGGTATGTCATATAAGGATATTAGAAAAATAATAATTATCGAAAATTTAATAATAGCATCCTTATCAATAGTATTTGGATTTATATCAGGTAGTATTTTTTCCAAAATTTTTACAAGTATAGTTATAAAGATACTGGATTTGAAAAATATTCCATTTAAATTATCCTATGAAAGTTATTTATTAACTTTAGCAGTTTTTATTTTTATATTTGCTACAGCAATTTTGTATAGTATGATAAAAACGAAAAAAATGACTATTAATAAATTATTGAAAAAAGATAGAATCAATCTAGAAATAAATAAAAATAAGAGAAATAAATTTATTTTTGGCATTATTGGTTTTATTATAATTATAGCTTCAATAATAGTTTTTAATGAAAATATTAAAAATAATCTCCAAGGTGCAAGTGTTTTTTTATTGCCTATTGGTACTTGCTTTTTAGGAGTTTATTTTTTTATAGCAAATTTTGGTAGCGTAATTTTGCAGTTGAGTAAAAAAAACGAAACTTTTTATTACAAAAATATGTTAGAACTTGGTGAAATAGAATACAAATTTAGTTACACAAAAAAAATTATTTATATTTCAACTATTCTAATTACCATTACAATAGTTTATTTAGGAATGTGTTATTTTTTGATATTTCAAGCTCAGACTGAAGCTGAAAGAGTATGTAAATATGATATATCATTTGTTCAGCTGGAAGATATAAATAAAATTGATAAAAAGGAATTAGATCAAATTTTAAAGTCAGAAA
>JBDMZA010000035.1:0-13340 GCA_039770155.1 Clostridiales bacterium | reverse complement strand
TTATTTAACAATACAATTTTTGCAAAATAAAATGTCAAATTGCTCTAAACAATTTTTCTGATCTTAGCTCTTTTATCTGTATCTAAAATCATTTTTCTCAATCTGATACTTTTAGGAGTGACTTCAACTAATTCATCATCTGAGATAAACTCTAGTGATTTCTCAAGGCTCATATTTGCAGGAGTATTTAATCTTTGAGCATCATCTGAGGATGATGACCTAATATTTGTTATATGTTTCTTTTTACATACATTTACGACAATATCTTCCAATCTAGAATTTTCACCAACTATCATTCCCTCATATACTTTTACACCTGGTTGTATAAATAATGTTCCTCTCTCTTGAGCATTATACAATCCATATACAACTGATTCACCATTTTGCCATACAACAATTGATCCTCTATATCGTGTACTAATTTCTCCATAAAATGGTTTGTATCCGAAAAATATGGTGTTAATTATACCATTTCCCTTTGTATCAGTCAAGAACTCAGTTCTAAAGCCAATTAATCCTCTTGAAGGAATTTTGAATTCAAGTCTTGAATGACCTTTACTATTTGAAACAATATTATTAATTTCACCTTTTCTGGACCCCAATTTTTCAATTATTGCCCCAATAAATTCGTCAGGTGCATCAATCGTAACTTCTTCAACTGGCTCACTTAAAACACCATCTATTTCCTTTAAAATAACTTTCGGTTTTGAAACTTGGAATTCATATCCTTCTCTTCTCATAGTTTCTATTAGTATAGATAAATGAAGTTCTCCTCTGCCAGATACTTTAAACTCATCTGATGAATCTGTATCTTCTACTTTTAAACTCAAATTAGTTTCAACTTCTTTATATAATCTTCCTCTTAAATGTCTTGATGTAACAAAATTTCCTTCTTTTCCTGCAAAGGGACTATCATTAACCCTAAAGTTCATAGTTATTGTAGGTTCATCAACTTTTAAAAATGGAAGAGCTTCAGGAGTTGATACATCACAAACAGTTTCACCTATTGAAATATCACTTATACCTGATAAAACAACAATATCTCCAACAGAAGCACTTTCAACAGCTATTCTTTTTAAACCATCAAAAGTATATAAATTTGAGATTTTTGAATTCCTATTTTTATTTCCATCTTTACAGATAATAGCTTGTTGTCCAATTTTAACAGAACCTCTCTCAATCCTTCCAATTGCAGTTCTACCAACATACTCATCAAAAGCAATATTTGAGATCAAAAGTTGTAGTGGAGCATCTAAATCTCCTTTTGGTTTTGGAATTTCATTTACAACTGTTTCAAACAAAGATTTTAAATTACCTTCAGGTTTATCTATATCTTTATATGATGTACCTTCTTTTGCTGAAGCAAATATTACAGGAAATTCTAATTGCTCATCATTTGCTTCTAAATCAATGAATAAATCTAATACCTCATCAATAACTTCATTTGGTCTTGCATCTGGTCTGTCTATTTTGTTTATAACTACTATAGGTTTTAAATTAAAAGCTAATGCCTTTTTTAATACAAATCTTGTTTGAGGCATTGGTCCTTCTCTCGAATCTACAACTAATAATACACCATCAACCATTTTTAATACTCTTTCAACTTCGCCTCCAAAATCAGCATGTCCTGGTGTATCTATTATATTTATTTTGGTATCATAATACTTTATAGCAGTATTTTTTGAGAGAATTGTAATTCCTCTTTCTCTTTCTAGATCATTTGAGTCCATAACTCTTTCTTCAACTCTTTCATTTTTTCTAAAAATACCACTTTGCTTTAACATTACATCTACCAATGTTGTTTTTCCATGATCTACATGGGCAATTATTGCTATATTTCTTATATTTTCTATCTTACTCAATTTATTTTGCACTCCTTAACTTAAAATACTTCATTTTATTTTTATTTTATTTCCACCACTGTAACTCCAGCTTCACCTTCGCCAAATTTACCTCTTCTAAAAGACTTCACATGTGGATGACTTTTTAAATAATCTTGTATACCAGCTCTCAAAACACCAGTTCCTTTACCATGAATCAATGTTACCTCATGCAAACCTGCTATACTAACATCATCTAAATATTTATCCACATTTTCAATGGCTTCATCTAATGCTTGACCTCTTAAATCTATTTCACTTTTTGCATTTGATTCCTTTGATTTTTTATAATATGAATGAATCTTTTCATATTGCTTAATCTTTTCTTTTTCTCTTAATTCCAAATTTGATATATGAATATTTACTTTCATTATACCCACTTGTACACCCACATCACCATTTTTATTAGGTAATGTTATTACTACACCTTTTTGATCAAGATTTGTTATATAAACATTATCTCCAACTATTAATTTGTCTACACTCTTTCTTTTTGTCTTTTTGCTAAATTGATTTTTATTTATATCATAATCAAATTCATCAATTTGCTTTTTAAAACCTATTCTTACTTTTTCAACTTCTTTTAAGCTATTTAATTCATCTTTTTCTCTTTTTAATTTATATAAATCCTCAATTATATTTTCAGTATTTTTTTTAGCATCTTCTATTATTTTTTTTGCCTCTATTTTTGCTTCTTTTACTATATCATCTTTCTTCTTATTATATTTTTCCTTTTGATTTTCTAAATCCTTTCTAAGTTTTTCTATTTTAATCCTATTAATTTCAGCCTCAATTTTTTCACTTTCTGCTTTGGATCTATTTTCCTCTATATTTAGCAATGCATCTTCAAATTTAATATTATCTTTTGTTAAAAAATCCTTTGACTTTTCAAGAACATAATCTGACAATCCAAGTTTTTGCGAAATAGCAAAGGCATTACTCTTCCCTGGAACTCCTATTAAAAGCTTGTAGGTAGGTCTCAATGTTTTTATGTCAAATTCACAGCATGCATTTTCAACATAATTTTTAGATAAAGCATAGACTTTTAATTCACTATAGTGAGTTGTAGCTATTGTTCTAATACTATTCTCACTTAAGTATTCTAAAATACCTATAGCAAGTGCAGCACCTTCAGTTGGATCAGTTCCTGCTCCCAATTCATCGAATAAGATCAATGATTCTTTATTAGCTTTTTCCAATATTCCAACAATATTTTTCATATGAGAAGAAAATGTACTTAAGCTCTGTTCAATACTCTGTTCATCTCCAATATCCGCAAATATATCATTAAAAATAGAAATCTCTGTACCATCATTTGCCGGAATATGTAATCCAGCCTGAACCATCATAGTAAATAAACCTATAGTTTTCAAAGTAACTGTTTTACCACCTGTATTTGGTCCTGTTATTATAAGAGATGAAAAATCCTCTCCTATCCAAAAATCAATAGGTACTACATCATCTTTTTCAATAAGAGGATGTCTACCCTTTTTAATTTTAATTATACCACTATTATTTAACTTTGGACTCATAGAATTTGTAGCTAAACTGAATTTAGCTTTACCTACTATAAAATCAATTTGAGTTAAAATTGAAATATTTGATTTTAATTCTTCTAAAAATTCCATAACACCATTTGTAAGGCTTATTAAAATACGCTCTATTTCTTCCTGTTCCTTTATCTTTAAACCTTTAATATCATTATTTGCCTCAACAACAGCCATAGGTTCAATAAAAATTGTTTGACCACTGGAAGAAGAATCATGAATTAATCCTGGTATTTCAGATCTGTACTCCTGTTTTACTGGTACAACATACCGATCTCCTCTAATAGTAACCAGAGAATCTTGCATAAATTTTTGATACTTTGTTGATCTAATTACACTATTTAATTTTCCCTTTATTGAATCTTGTATATTCCTTATTTGCCTTCTTATATTTAAAAGAGTAGTACTTGCTCCATCTGATATTTCTTCCTCTGATTCAATTGCATTGTCAATATCTGTTTCTAATCTTTTATTTGTTTCAAGAGTCTCTATTAAATAGTATAAAGAATTTTCTTCATTTAAAACTCTACTATTTTTTAAATATTTCACTAAAACTCGACAAGCCCTCAAAACTCCTGATATTTGTAATAACTCTTTAGGCATCAGAATTGCATTTAATTCAACTCTGTTTAAATGTGGCTTTATATCATTAATTCCTCCTAAAGGAGGAGTTCCTTTTTTTAATATAAATTCAACAGCATCTTTTGTTTCTTTCTGTATAGATTCAATTTTTTTTAAATCCTTCTCAGGTAATAAATTTCTGGTTAACTCTTTTCCTAATAGTGTTGAATTATAAGACATTAACTTATCTATAATTTTATAATATTCTAACACTCTTAAATTTCTTTCTTCCATAAATACAAAAACCTCCTGCGTAAATAAAGATACCCTAAAAATACGCAAATTTTATAACTTTTGGACACCCAAAAAATAAATCTTGATTCTTGAGTATGTAAAGTAGTATGACAATTGTTTTTTTATATATCCAATAGTCTTAAGTTTATCAAATTAAAATAAATATTACAAAATTATAAACACAAGAACCGCATATCATTATAGCATAACTTTTGTATATTGGAAAAGATAAATTTAATCATCAATTATACTTTTACAACTTTCTCTTTCAATAAATTTAGTCGGTACAACAATTTTTAAAGGTATATAAAAATTCATCTCTTTGTTTAAAAGAATTTCTACTGCGAGTTTGCCCATGTATTCAGTAAAAATTTTGACCGTAGTAAGGGGAGGCATAAGATAATTAGAATATTGAATATCATTGAAGCCTACTACACTTATATCTTCTGGAATTTTCAGATTTGATTCATAAATTGCTCTCATAGCACCCATAGCCATAGAATCACTTGCAATAAAATATGCAGATGGGATTTTCTTTAATTTAAGTTGATCCTTCATTAATTTATATCCATCTGATTCTGTAAAATTACCTGTTGATACATAATCATTATTTAAAAGATTCTTTTTTAATAATATTTGTTTATAAGTATTTTCTCTTGGATCATTATATTCGATGCTTTCATTTCCTATAAACTCTTTACCACCAATATATCCAATACTCTTATGACCCAATGAAAACAAATAATCCATAATCTCAGTAACAGCTTTCTTAAAATCAACGACAATAGAATTATATTTATTTGAATCAGGACAAGAATCCACAACAACAATATCATCATTTAACTGAGAGAATTTTTTTATCTCAGATTCATGAAATTTACCTAAAGCTATAATTCCATTAAACTCTTTTTCTTCCTTTTTTTTAAGATTATAATTTTTAAATATTTTAACAATATCAATACCCAATTCACAACATCTTTTTTCAATTCCCATAGATATTGAAAGATAATAAGGATCATTTAATTCTTCCTGTTTAGAATACCAATTTATAATTCCAATTTTTTTTGTATAAACTTCCTTTTTATTCTTTCTCTCACTAATTGTTTTATAATTTATATTTTCTGCTGCCTCAAATATTTTTTTTCTTGTCTCATATGAAACTTTAATTGTATCATCATAGTTTAATACTCTTGAAATAGTAGATGGTGATACACCTACTATTTTAGAAATGTCCTTTATAGTTGCCAATTTAAAAACCCTTTCAATCATATATTAAAATCATAATAACTTTATTGATTTCTCAGATATTTATTTATACCTAAATAATCATATTCTTTTCTCATTTTTTTATAAATTCATATATATTTTTTTGTAAAAAACTATATATCTATATATAACATTTCAAATAATTATATACTACTCATAGACATTTTATGTATATTTTTATCAATTTTCATCATTAATACATTGCTAATATATGATTTTTCATAATGAGAAAATAAATTTATAAAAACTATCTCTTCCCTTTTCTGTTGTTTTATATACTCCTGCATCTTTTAACACTCTCAAAAATTTTAATCCTACTTCATATCTAATAATATCTTCAATTTCATCCATATTATTTCTGTACTTATCATATAAATAACAATACCATTCTATGTGTTTGTTTAAATTTTCATCATTTTTAATAATTTCAATACTTGAGTTTCTTAACAAATATTTTTTTATTAATTCTAATTCCAATTTTAATCTTGATGGTAAAACAGCTAGTCCCATAACTTCGATTAATCCAATATTCTCTTTTTTAATATGATGAACATCACTATGAGGATGAAATATACCCATAGGGTGTTTATTGTCTGTTCTATTATTTCTAAGGACAATATCTAACTCAAAAAATCCATTTCTCATTCTTACAATAGGTGTTATCGTATTATGAGAAACATCATTCGTAAAAGCTATTATATCTGAAGATTCATCACTGTATTTTTTCCATTTATGTAAAATATAATCCCCTAAAGAAATTATACTTTTGTTATTTTTACTAACTAATCTAATAACTGATAAAGGCCATTTTAAGATATGTACATCTACATCTTTAAAATTTTTAATAATAAAACTTTTTTCAATTTTAGCTTTTGTCATTGCAAAATCATAATAACCACCTTGAAAATGATCATGATTTAAAATTGATCCTCCAACAATAGGTAAATCAGCATTTGCTCCAATGAAATAGTGAGGTAATAATTCTATAAAACTAAATAATCTTTCAAATGTAGTTTTTTCTATTTTCATTGGTACATGATCTTCTTTTAAAACAATACAATGTTCATCATAGTAAACATATGGTGAATACTGAAGATACCATTTTTCATTATTTAAATTCAAAGAAACAATTCTATGATTTGATCTCCCAGGATGGTTTATTCTACCAAAATAGCCTTCATTTTCACGACAAAGTAAGCATTTTGGATACTCGATTGATTTTACATTTTTTAATGCAGCAATCTCTTTTGGATCCTTTTCAGGTTTTGACAAATTTATTGTAATGTCAAGATCTCCAAATTCAGTATTTGTAGTCCATTTAGTATTTTTATTTATTCTACTTGTTCTTATATAATTTGAATTTTCAGACAATTTATAAAAGTACTTTGCAGCTTCCAAAGGATCTTTTTTTAACTTTATTTGAAAAATTTTATTAATCTCTGATGGTTTTGAAATAAATACATTCATAATTTCCGAATCTTTTAAATCTCTATAAGTTACAGTATTTTGTTCTGTTTTTTTGTTTTCATATAGCCAATCTAAAATATCATCCAATATTTCTTGAACATCTCTTTTTTTAAATATTTTTACATTGTTATCAATATAATCTTCTAAATCTAATAATCTCATAACCCTATTTTTTATATAACATTTATCAATTTCATCAATTAAGTCCATATTTATTCCATAATTAATTAATTCATCTATAAGAAAATATATATTATCCATTTTAATTCATCCTTTGCTTTATTTCTTTTGCACCATCACCTATTTTACACTTATAGACACTTGGTTCATATCCTATGATTTTTTCGTATCTACTACTTACAAATTCAATAAAGCTATCTACATCCTTTGATTTTACAAGATTAACTGTACAACCTCCAAATCCTCCACCTGTCATTCTAGCTCCTAATACACCATTATGTTTCCATGCTAATTCAACTAAGGTATCAAGTTCTAATCCTGTCACTTCATAATCATTTTTTAAAGATAAGTGAGAATAATTCATTAATTGACCAAATTCTGCTATATTATTATCATTTAATTCATTCACAGCTTTTAGTACTCTACTATTTTCATAAACTACATGTTTAGCTCTCTTTCTTATTGTTTCATCTTTTATTATATACTTTATTTTTTCAAACTCTCTTTCATCCATATCCGTTAAATTTTTTATATTTTTAATTTTTCTAATTGTTTCTAAGGCTAATTCACATTCACTTCTTCTATCATTATATTTTGAATCAACCAATCCTCTTTTCTTATTTGTATTTAATATTATTAAATCGATATTTTTTAATTTAAGTTTAGTATACTCATACTTCAATGTATTACAATTCAATAAAATTGCTCTGTCTTTTTTACCCATTCCTACTGCAAATTGATCCATAATTCCGCAATTCACACCAATAAATTTATTTTCAGCTTTTTGAGAAAGTTTAACAATAGAAACCATACTCATATTTAAATTAAAACAATTATTGATAGCAATTCCCATTACAACTTCTAAAGATGCAGAAGATGACAAACCTGAACCATTAGGTATATTTCCTGATACTAAAACATCAAATCCTCTATCAATTTTTTTGCCTTTATAAATAATCTCTAATATTACACCTTTTAAATAGTTTACCCATCCATGGCTTTTGTTATACTTAATATTAGTAATATCAAATTCTATAATACCTTTACTTGAATAGTTTGTTGAATAAAATCTTGCCTTTTTATCTTTTCTAAGAGAAATCAACATATTCGTACCAAAATTTAAAGCACATGGAAATACATAGCCTCCATTATAATCTAAATGTTCCCCAATAAGATTAACTCTTCCTGGTGAAAAAAACATATGTATATTATCTCTATTTTCATACTTTTCATAAAACTCATTATACAAACCATTTATAAAACTCATAAGCCCCTCCAAAAACTTTTAAGTTCTCCTATACTTTTTATTTTACTAAATTTTATTAATAAAATCAATTTTTTTACTAAACTTTCCTTTAATTTAATCCTTAAATTCTTTAATCAGTTTTTTTAGTAAAGTATCTGATATATAAGGAGTTTTAATTTTATTGTATTTTCCTCTATAGACCGAATATCCATCTCCAGCATCCATTTTTTTAGGAATCATATTATAAGGAATTCTTATATTAAATATTGACTGATCTTCAGGATTACCAAAATAAACTCCACATTGTATATCTTTAATTGATTTTATATAGTCTTCATAGTTTCCTCCAATATCATTACTATTTCCAGAAACAATTAAATTCACCCCTAAATTTCTGTCTTTTACAGCAAGCTTTACCATGAATTCTTTTATAGAATAATCCAAAATACCATCTGTTTCATTTAAATCATCTATAAATATATAAATTTTTTCATACTGATTTATAAAATCCTTTTCATCAAAAACATCTTCCGCAGATATTCTTGCTTCTGTTAATTCCTCACGCCTCTTTTCTACTTCATCTTTTATTTCCGAAAAAAGGTTATTTGTAGATTCTTCATCATTAACATACTTTTCAACATGAGGAATATTCTTAAGAGAAAACATCTGTGAATCAGCAGAGTCAATGATATGTATTTTTAATTTATCAGTATCATTTCTTTTTGCTAAAGATAAGATAATCCCCATCATAAAATTGGTTTTACCTAATCTTGGTTCACCAGTTATAATAATGTGAGTTAATTCATCTAAATCAAAAAATACAGGTTCAATTTCTTCTTCATCAATACCCAAAAATATTCTCATTTTCTTATCCAAAAGATTTTCTCTTACTTCCTTATCTTTTACTAAGTAATCATATAATAGTATTTCTGAAATTTCTGGTATTGGTTTTGCATTATGGTCTTTATACTTACTACTTAGATTGTCAATAATTTTTTTAACTTCCAACATTCTTTTAAATTCAGTATCTCCATCACAAGGTAAAGCAACTTGAAATTCTAAAGGAGGTTTTCCTTTAATCAATCCTCTCCCTGAAACATTTCTAGGTTCTAATCCATTTGTTTGTCCCACAATATCCATATAATCACTTTTTTCTTGCATATTTAAAGCTATGGCTAATTTTAAATTCACAGAAATTTTAAAATTTATTGACATTGTTGAATTTCCTGTCATAACTAAATGAAGACCAACATTTGAGCCTTCTCTTGAGAATTGTATTATATATTCATCATAATCAGGATAAATCTCCATTAATGCAGAAAAATTATCAATAAATAGTATAATATTTGGTATTCTTTTACCTAGAACCGAACAATATTCATATATATTACTTACTCCCTGTTCTGCAAACTCCCTTTTTCTATTATCCATTGTTTTTAGCAAATATTTAAATAAGCGTAATAATTTTTCTTCTTCATCGGCAAAAACTACCCCACCTACATGCGGTAAATCTTTAAATAGTCCTAAAGTTCTTCCTCCAAAGTCAATATAATACATATTAACTTCTTGTGGTATATATTTATTTACCAATGACATTGTTAATGTCTGTATTAAAGTTGTCTTTCCTGTTCCTGGCGAACCATATATAGCTAAATGACCTTCTTTTCCTAAATTAATTTCTAAAGTTTTTTGTATTTGATTTGCAGGATCATCTACAAGACCAATTGGTATTTTTATTTCTAACTCTTTTCCCTTCTCTTTTCCAAAATTATTGTAGAGTTCGCCTAAAGAAATCATTGTAGGTACTGGAGGCAAACAGGGACTTTTTATTGGAATAATTCCTTCTTTATCATTAATTGATTCAATATAGTCTACAATTGCTCTTAATTCAGTTTCTGATTCTTTTATAACTTTCTTTTTCTTGTTTGGATTTATTCTCATACCATAATAGTCAACAAACGCTACCTCTTCTTGTACTTCTTCTTCTGGTGAATATAAAGCTCCACTCCATGCTGATTGAAATAACTCAAACATCTCATTATTTCCAACTTGTAGATAAGCTCTTCCTGGTTGTTTAATAAACGCTGCATCAGGTTGTTTTAAAACCTCTGTACTATCTGATTCATCTTGAACCTTTAAGCAAAGTTTAAACTTTGAATTACTCCAAATTTGGTCATCTACAACACCTGATGGTTTTTGAGTAGCTAAAATCAAATGGATTCCAAGACTTCTGCCAACCCTGGCTGCACTTACAAGCTCTTTCATAAAATCAGGATTTTCTGATTTTAATTCTGCAAATTCATCTACAATCAAAATTAAATGTGGTAATGGTTCCTTCAACTTACCTTTTTTATATTCCTTTTGATATTCATCAATATTGCTATTATTTAAATTTGATTGTGCAAGTATCGCTTGTCTTCTTTTTATTTCACTTTTTATAGCAACCAATGCACGTAAAGTTTCATTTCCACCTAAATTAGTTATTGTTCCTATTAAATGAGGCAATCCATCAAAACAATTAGCCATACCTCCACCTTTATAATCTATTATTATAAATACTACATCATGAGGATGAAAATTAACTGCCAGAGATAATACATAGGACTGTAAAATTTCACTTTTTCCTGAACCAGTAGTACCTGCTACAAGCCCATGTGGACCATGAAATTTTTGATGTATATCCAAATCCTGTATTTTCCCGCCAGGTCCAAGACCAAGAGGCACACTTAAAGACTTAAATGATTCACTCTTTTTCCAATTATTCAAAACATCTAAATCTTCAACTGAATTTTTTTTATACATTTCAAAAAATGATATGGAATTTACAATGGAAGTATCTCCTCCTAAGCTTCTAATTCTAATAGGAGCCATTTTTCTTGCCATCTTTTGTAAAATGTCTTCTGGTATTGAATCTAATACAAATTTTGTTTTGTACCTTACATTATCTTGTTTATGAACTTCACCTTTTTTACCTTTTATAGTTATCACAGTATTACAATCTTTAGGCAAATAATCAATACTTTCATATAAAAAAACTGAAGTTATACCAATATTTCTATTATCTTTTAAAATGTATTCAGAAATTTTTTCTTTATCAAGTAAACTTGCATCAGATACAAAGAAAACCAAATATGGTAATGAAATCGAAGTCTTAGAAGAAGAAAAAATATCATCTGTTTTCTTATCTTTTACCTTTATATAATCATCTAACAACTCAAATAAACGGCTTGCAGCTCCTTTATCATAAGCAAAAAATCTAATATTATGACCATCGTCCCAAACATGTGGAAGCCATCTTGCCCATTTCCATTTAAGTTTTTCTTTTTCATTAAATAAAACAACAAATTTTACCTCATCATATGAGTGCATTGTTGTCATTTGAAAAATCATATTAATTGCTACGTTTATGGTATCATCTTTTTCACCTATTACTCCAACTAATCCATCTTTTAATATATTAACACTAATTGGTGTATTTTCAACAATTTTATAGTCATCATGAACTTTTTGTTGAATAAGGTGCAAATCGTCAATTTCAACAGAAACACCTCTTTTAGGAACTATAATATCAGGTAATAAATTCATATCCCCAATCCCAAGTCGCAAATTTAAAAAATCTAAATGTACAGGAGTTCTTTCCCATAATCTTTTATCCCTTTGAAAAACAATTTGATAACAAATTTGACTATCAGGATGTATTTCCCAAAGTGATTTTCTTTGGATTTTTATTTTTTCCTCTATCTCTTTTCTTAATTTAACTATATAATTTTTATAAGTTTCAATCCTTAATTTTAAATCATTTTTAAATTTTTTAGATTGTTGAAGATAAGTTATTATAGCAGTAAAAATACCCGTTACAAACATAATTACAGACATAATAATAAATGTCGATCTTCCACCAGCTGCAACCATCATTACAACAGCACCAAGAAGCATTCCCACTGGGGCTAAAAGTATCTGTATCCAATTTAATTCCGGTTTAGTTACTTTTGATGGTGGGTCTTCAACCATTATCTCTTCAGTATGAATATGTGGAATAAATCTTGGCGGTCTTTGAAAATAAGGATACTTTGAATCATTTGTTTTATCTTTTTTATCTTTTATTACATCATGTTTTGCTCCAGGAATATATCTTTTTAAATTATTAATTTCAACAAAAGAACCTACATTATTTATTGAAATATACTCTTTTTGAAAAATAAACTCACAATTTAAAATATTAATTTTATCTCCAGTTTCAAGTTGAACTTTCTTTCTTCTTTTATTATTTATATATATTCCATTTTTACTCTGTATATCTATAATATAATATTTTCTATTCTCCGAATTATAGAGCATTTTTGCATGTAAACTCGATACTTGCTTATTTTTTAAACAAATATTATTTTTTTGATTTCTTCCTATAGTTATTTCTTCTTTAGTATTTAAACAATAGTCAGTATAAACATTATAAAATTTTTCTTTCTTAAATGCAGAGATAATAAACTTATTATCTCTATCAAATAAAAAAACATCCTTATCTTCAATTTTTTTATCAGTCATTATACTTCCATTACATAAAAATTTTGATTTAGTTGCTTTTAGTATAAATTCATTTCCGATTTTCTCTATTATAATTTTTGAATTATTTAAAAAATACTCATCTACAACAAGATCATCCATTAATTCTGTTCCAATTGTAAACTCTTTAGGAACTTTATTTGTATCCAATTCTATTAATTCATTTAAATAATATATATTTATAATTAAATCCATTGTACCTCTCCACTATTCATTTTTTATGGCGTTATTTTTTGGATATCCTTTAGGAGAACCTAAAAAATAATACCAAATTCTTTTCGTCTGAAGTTCGCTTAAATCATGCGAATTCATACTCGAGAATTAGAGTTTATTTTTTGG
>JBDMZA010000034.1:0-15406 GCA_039770155.1 Clostridiales bacterium | reverse complement strand
ATTTAACTTATAGATTTTAAAAAAATAAATATATTAAAAATTCTCAATACAAGAATAAATAAAAATTATTTGTTATTCTTATCAATAGGCAAATTTAACAAGTTAATTTATTATAGCATAAATCAATAAAAGTTACACACTCAATAAACCCTTGAAAATACAATCTTTATACAAACTTATATGAAAATATAGAAGTGTTATCATATAAAATCTAATAAATTCTTTATATTACAATATAAGAAAAACTCATAATTTTCAGTCCTTAGGGATATCCAAAAAATAAACGCTAATTCTTGAGTATGAATTCCAGTGGTTTAAGCGAACTTCAGACGAAAAGAATTTGGTATTATTTTTTAGGTTCTCCTTAATCTCTATTTTCAACTTCTTTAAAACGCTCCTTTAAATCTTGTACTTTCCAATTACTGTTTTTAAATTCTTTTAAAACTTCTCGGTACACATTTATTGTTTTTTCAGTTATTATTTCCCAATTATATATATCATTAACCTTTTTTAAAGCTCGAGCTTTCATTTTTTCAGCTTTATCAGGATTATATAAAATACTTAATATACTATCTGCAAAAGAATTAGAATTACCTGTATAGGATTTCATTCCATCATAACCATGATCAATGATATCTCCTAATCCTCCTGTGTCAGATATTACCAGCGTAGTTCCAGCAACAATACCCTCTAATGCCACGATTCCAAAAGGTTCATATAAACTCGGAAACACTGAAATATCAGCACATTTAAACATTTTATTTAATTCGTGATCATCAACATACCCTGTAAACATAACTTTTTCTTCTACTTTATTCCATTTAACTTTATTTTTTAAATTATCAAATTCAGGACCTTTACCTGCTATAATAAATTTTACATTCTCATAATAGTGTAAAACTTTTGGAATAGCATCTATTAAAACATGAACTCCTTTTTCATTAACTAATCTTCCTACAAAAAATACAATCTTTTCACTATCTTTAGCAAATTTTTCCCTAAAACCTTTTTCTAAATGTACATTATCATACTTATTTACATTTACACCATTTGGAATTACATTAATTTTATTATTTGGCACTTTAAATATTTCTTGAATTTCTTTTTTCATATATTCACTATTTACAATTAAATTCCATGACTCATATGATATCCACCATTCTTTATTATGAATATATCTTTGCATATCTGAATATATGCCACAATTTCTACCATGTTCTGTTGCATGTATTGTTGCTACTAATGGAATAGTATATGCATGTTTAATTGTTTTTGCAGCATATGATACTATCCAATCATGAGCATGAATAATATCGAATTTCCCAAAATCATTTATGACTCTTATTGAATATTCTACAAATGCCATATTCATATGATGTACCCAGTCAACAAAATCATTTGCTTCTATGTCATAAGTATGAACTCTATGAATATAAACATTTTCTCCATCTTTTTCTACTTCATACATTCCTAATTCCCATAATGTAATAACATGTATTTCAATATCTTTTCGGCCAATCATATGTGCTAGATTATAGACAACCCTTGATATTCCTCCTACAATTCTCGGAGGATACTCCCAAGTTAGCATTAGAACTTTCATATTTTTTCCTCCTAAGGTAAGGAATCTATGCTCAATTTATTTCAAAATAAAATCAGCATAAAATACTATTTTAGTTAATTTCTATATAAATAGGACCATTTAGATAATAAGTTGTTTATATTCTATAATATTAAAAAATATATGTCAATTATTTTAGAATGTAGGGATATTTATCCATAATAAATAATCTTTTATTTACAAATAAAAAAAGCCTAATTTAAAAATAATTAGACCTCTTCTATATTAATTTAAATTATATTTACATTCTTTTTGAACTTTCATATGCTAAATCTGATCTTTCACACTCATCCTCATTTAGAGTTAATTGAAAACATAGTTTGCTCCCCTTCATTTTTTCTGCTGCATAACATAAACCATTTGTTCTGGTATCTAAAAACGGTTGATCTATTTGTTCTGGATCTCCAATTAGTATAATTTTTGTTCCTATACCAGCCCTAGTAATTATACCCTTGACTTGTCTTGGAGTTAAATTCTGAGCTTCATCTATAACAACCCATTGTTTAACAATCGATCTCCCTCTTATAAATGCTATTGCTTCTGTTGTTATGATTTTTCTATCAAATAACTCATCTATTTTATCTTTTAATTCTTTTTCACTTTTATATCTTTCTATTTCATCATTATCTATAAGGATTTCCAAATTATCAACAACTGGTCTCAAAAATGGTGCAATTTTTTCTTGTTCACTTCCTGGCAAATAACCAATTTCCTCATCCAAATGAACATTTGGTCTACAAACTAAAATTTTCCTATAATTTTTACTCTGTTCAATCATAATTTTATGTAATCCAACTGCTAAAGAATAAAATGTTTTCGCTGTACCAGCAGGTCCCTTAATAATAACTAAAGGCGCTCTGTCAGCATCTAACATTAATGCTTCTTGGATAAACTTTTGACCTGAATTTCTTGGTATGACACCAAAAGGTCTCTCATTTAAATATCTAAGTGATTTAACTTCAAATCCATCAATTTTTCCTAATGCTGTTTGCTTCTTATTATTATATGAATGTATTATAATAAATTCATTATTAACAACTTCTGCTAAATTCTTTTTATAATCCTCTGAATAGCTAAAAATATCTGCTACTTTTATTTTACCTTTTTCGTAAAATTCATTTAGTTTTTCTTCTGTAACATAAACATCAATTCTTCCTTTGTATTGATCATCATATTCAGGTACCTGTTCAGCAAAAAAATCTTGCGCTATAACACCTATGACATCTGCTTTTATTCTTTCAAATACATCTTTTGTAACTAAAAACACCTTTTCTCCGTCTTTCATTAAACCTTTGCAAACCTTCAAAATCCTATTATCATTGTTATTACGATCCCAACTTTCAGGTAACTCAACATTATTGTAATTCATTTCAACTCTTAGTTCTCCACCATTATCCAAAGATATTCCCTCACTTAAATTTCCCTTTTTCCTTAGTTGATCAATTATTCTACCTGCATGTCTGGCATTCGCACCAAGCTCATTATTCTCTTTTTTAAATTTATCGAGTTCCTCAAGAACTACTTCGGGTATAACAACAGAATTTTCACCAAATGAATTAATAGCAAGTGGTGTTTGAAGCAAAACATTTGTATCTAGAACGAAGGTTTTTTTCACAATGTATCCTCCCCATTCTTTAATATAATTCCTTCAATTATAATTCCCAAATCTCAATAATATAAAATTCAGGCTATCTATAATATTTCTAGGAAACCCTAAGGTATATCAAAAAACAAATCAATAAAAGCGGTTTTTTAGTTTTAAAACGTATTAATTTGGGTTAGATAATTCTAAAATTATATATGTATTTTAAAAATTTAATCCATATGTATTAATTCTAAATCAAAATTAAATAATTATCACTATTTTTTACATAAATATAATTTTTATTTTAGCAGAATCAAAAAATAAACTAGTCAGCTTTTTTTAAAATTCGTTAAAAAATCGATATTTTTATAAAAATTTTGATTATGCCTTACATTCTATTTATATTTTATATATGTATCTTTTAAGTCTTCAATTTCTTGTGCTGTAAAACTATCACCTACAATTTCTTGTACTCTATCTTTTTCATCATAAGTGATACCACCTTGTGCAATATTTTTCAGTTCATTTACCTCCTCAATACTTAATTTTTCTAAAACTTTCTTTGCAATTTTAACTTTTTCCATTTTTGGTATTTCATCATTCAACTTTTTTAATTCTTCACCTGAAACAGGTTGATTCTTTGTTTCACTTGATCCATCAAGATCAATATCTTCAACTACGTTTTCATCTATTGCATCTGTTAATGCTTCATCTAATATCTTATCACCTATAAAATACAGTGTTATAAAAGAACCTGTAACAAGGATTATAAATGTTAATGCAATACCAATTAATAACTTCTTTTTCATGAAATTTAAAAATCCTCCTTAGAATTGAACTATTAAATAAAATTAATTAATTTTTTGCTTATCTTTAGTCTCAAAAATTACTTATATATCTATTATACTTTAAAAACAAAAAAAGAGATACATTTTATGTATCTCCTTTTTTATTTTTTATTATTTAATTAATTTTACTTATAATGTCTCAATCCTATTAATCTGCTGCTACAAATTTTAATGTATAAACATCCGAACCTTTAAGTAAATAAACTGTTTCTCCTGCTAAATCATTAAGAGTAAGGCTTGCCCAGGCAGTTCCTCCACATAAGGTTGAAATATCAGTTTGTATAGCTGATATATGAGAAGAACTTGTCGAAACAGTTTTCCAACTTGCAGCACTTGTATCTGTAATATTTCCTGTTGTATTAACCTTATCTGGTATACCAGTATATAATGCTGTTATATCACTAATAAAATTAATATCTGCTAACTTTGTATTTGCCATTCCGCTTTTAATTTTTGCAGTTATGTTTTTACCATCAGCTGAAATGTATAAGTAATTATTAGCATTAACAATAGTCAATGTATATTCTGTAGTAGTATCACCTGTTTTTTTGAAATTCATACTCTTTGTAGCCATATCACCCAAAGTCAACGTTGACCATGTTTTTCCACATAATGTAGAAATATTATCTTGTATTGTCGTATAATTTGAAGAATTTACTGCTACATAATTTGAATCAGTCTTAACATAACTTGGAATCTCTCCAAATATTTGTGTTAGTGTTGTTGTAATTCCTATATCATCAACTTTAGTGCTTTCTTTTCCGCTAATAATAGAAGCTGTTATTGTTTTACCTGAAGTTCTAACTTCTGCATATTCATTTTGTATAACTCCTAATTTATCATCTAAAATGAATTCTATAGTAACAGTTTTTGACGTATATCCAGATTTAGATAAAGTACCTGTTATTTTAACAGAGTCACCTAAAGTTCTTAGTTTTTCAATTGTTACACTTGATAAACCTATTAAATCTGATACCTTAACACTAGATAAATTACTTATTGTTTCATTTACAGGTATATCACTTGATTTTGTTCCCAATTTTGTAGTAACTTTTGATGTAATAATTTGATCTCCAACAGCTGATATTTTTATTTCTGACAAATCACTTTTTGATGTTGCACCAATTGTTGTTAGGGCAGATTCAGTCAAATCAACAGTTATCGCAGTTCCATTAACATTTGCATCTCTTTCTGTACCATCTAAAACATATTTTGCATCTGATAATGAAACATAATACGTAACTGGATTAGATGTAACCGTTCCTGTAGTGCTTGTTGCTGTAGTTGTCGCTGTAGTTGTCGCTGTTGCTGTTGCTGTTGCTGTTGCTGTACTTGTTTCACTTGAAGTCGGTGTTTTTTCTACATATGGAGTAGCTGTTTCTAATTTTTCAACCGTAGGTCTAACAGCTTCCTTCCCTGTATCATTGTCCTTGTGTATATCTTCATCTTGAATCTTAGCTATAACATCACCAACAACTTCTACAACTTTAGTTACTATATTCATAATTACATTATTGGATTCTATTTTTGCATTTTCCACTTCGCCTTCTCCACTAACATCCAGTGGTGAAGTTGCTCCAATAAATGTAATTGCAGCATCTTTAGCTATATTAATACTTGGTGCTTTTGTTGTATTTGCAACTGTCAACGTTTTAACAGTTCCCTTTTTAATTTCCATACTAACATAACTATTCATTTCTGCACTGTTTAATTCTCCACCATCAACTGAAACATCCGTATCTTCTGCGTCTTTAGATACATTCAATGAATTTAAAATACCTGATAATACTTGTACACTTGATTTTGCTTTAACTGATAGTGTTTCAACATTTGAACCTTTTAGTCCAATACTTGAATTTTTTGCTTTTTCATCAACATTTACTTCATTAACAAAGCCTCCAAACAAGTCAACTACTGCTTCTGTAAATACTTCTAATTTAGTTACAGTACCATTTAATAGTTGAACTTTGGCATTCTTTGCTTTTTCATTTACTCCAATTCCTTTTACTGTCCCATCACTTACATCTAAAGTTGAACCTGCTGAGTCAAGATTTATTTGATTAAATTCGCCCTGTACTTGCAGTTTAGCATTTTTAGCTTTTTCAGGAATAGTGACATTTGAAAATCCCTTTCCATTAGTTAATCCACTTTCTTCAAGCAAAACGTTTGACCAACTCTTTACCATACTTATAATTGAATTACCCATAGCAACTATTCTTGCTGCTCCATCAATTTTATTTACCTTTAATTCTCCTTCAATAGTTGTGTTTATAAATTTAATACAATCTTTAATTTCATCACCAGGAGCTTTATTCTTTTTACCATCTCCTCCACCTTTTACTATAACTCTTCCTTTTACAGTAACACCTTCTAAAGTTACTGCATCTTCTCCAACACCTTGTGCTATATATAAATCACCTTCAATAATCATATCTTTTAAAATTACATTTCCACTATTTATTACTAAATTACCTTTTGTGTTTTTACTATATGTTCCTTTTTTAACTAAAGTACCCATAACATTGTTTAACATAACAACTGTTTGTGCTCTTGTTATATTTGATTTAGGATTATATTTATTCTCCCCAGTTCCTTTTACAAAACCTTTTTTCTTTAAAGTAGAAACATATGTTTTTGCCCAATTTCCGATTTTATCATCATCTGAAAAATCAGTTTTTATATTTTCATTTTCATCTTCTACTAATTCATATGCTCTTACAACCATTGCTGCTGCTTCTTCTCTTGTTATCTTTCCATATGGTTTAAATAAATTTCCTTCATATCCATTTATTATGCCTGCATTATAAGCCTTTAATACATAAGATCTAAACCAATCATCTTCCTCTATATCCTCAAAAGACTTTGTTCCCTTATCTTGTAAATTAAAAACTTTTGCAACTAATGTAACAAATTCTCCACGTGTTACAAAATTATTTGGCTTAAAAGAACCATCATCATATCCACTAATTAAGCCCATTTCTGTCCAGCTTTTTATTTCTGTTTTCGCCCAATCAGGCCATGAAGCCTCATCTGTTGTTGGTAGTGCAAAGGATGCCATCATTGAGTATACTAAAAAAGTCACAAGTACCAGTAATGATATTATTCTCTTCATCTTAAGCATTTAAATCCCTCCATAATAGTTTTTAGGAAAAACTAAAAAATAACACATCCAATAAAATATAATGTTTTTATTCTAGAAAAGTATGAATTAATTTTTAGTTAACCTTCACTTTTGTTATTCTTTTGAATTTTACTAATAGTATCGCATTATATTTCAATTTTCTACTTTCGATTAAATTTTATCAAATTAACAGACATAATTCAATCTTATTTTACATATAGTTTTAGTATTTTGTTTTTTTCGACATTTATAGGAATTTATTATACTTTTTTTAGATGTGTTTTTTTGGATATTCTTTATATTATACTATAAAGACAGCCTAAAAAATAAACCTTAATTTTGGAATGTGAATTCAGTATTATTTTTTAGGTTCTCTTTAGAATCGCTATTATTGAATTTTTGATTATACCTTAATATCTTTTTAGTTCAAAAATCTAAATTTTCTAAAAACTTTAATGCTCTCTTTGCTATTATAGAATTCTTTTCTTTTTTATTTTTAACTCTAAAATCTAATTTTTTCATAATTCCAAAATTTACATTCATTGGTTGAAAATTTCTTATACTTGAATCTGAAATATAATTTACCAAGGAACCTATAGCTGTTTCATTTGTAAAAAAAATTTTCTCTTTATCAAATATTAAGTTTGCAGCATTTATTCCTGCAATTAATCCAGAAGAAGCAGATTCAACATAGCCTTCAACACCTGTTATTTGACCTGCAAAAAATATCTTACTATTATCTTTTAAATTGTATGTACTATCTAATAACATGGGAGAATTTATATAAGTATTTCTGTGCATAACTCCATATCTAATAAATTCAGCTTTTTCAAGTCCAGGTATTATTTTAAATATTCTATTTTGTTCTGACCATTTTAAATGTGTTTGAAATCCTACAAGATTAAACATACTACCTTCACTGTTGTCCTGTCTTAACTGAACTACTGCATAAAACTTTTTATCTAATCCAGGTTTTTCTATGCCAACAGGTTTTAATGGTCCAAATCGCATAGTATCTATTCCTCTTTTTGCCATACTCTCAATTGGCATACACCCTTCAAAAATCTTTTTATCCTCAAAATCTTTTACTGGTGCTAATTCTGCATTTTTAAGTTCTTCATAAAAATTTAAGTATTGTTCTCTATCCATTGGACAATTAATATAGTCTGCTGTACCTCTGCCATACCTTGAAGCTTTAAAAGCTATATTCATATTTATTGAATCGAAAGAAACAATTGGTGCCGCAGCATCAAAGAAATGTAAATAATCTTTACCAAGATAATTAATTATTTCTTTAGATAAATCATCAGAAGTAAGAGGACCTGTTGCTATTATTGTAATAGAGTCTTTAGGTATACTTTTTATCTCATCTATTATTATTTCTATGTTTTTATTTTCCATAATTTCTTTTGTAACTAATTTTGAAAACTTTTCTCTGTCAACTGCAAGAGCACCTCCTGCAGGTACTGAAGTCATATCAGCACACTTTATTATAATAGAATCTAAAAATCTCATTTCTTCTTTTAATAATCCTACAGCATTTTCAATATTATTTGCTCTAAAAGAATTACTACAAACTAACTCTGCAAAATAATCATTTTTATGAGCAGGAGAATATTTCTTTGGTTTCATCTCATATAACCTGACATGAATACCTCTTTTAGCTATCTGCCATGCTGCCTCTATTCCAGCTAGCCCCGCTCCTATTACATTTATATAATTTTTCATTTATTTACCCATTCTATTCTTTTTTTTCATAATCACATTCTTCATTACTACAAATAAAATGTTCTTTTTTCCCTGAATTTTTAATTAATAAGAACTTACCACATTTAGGACATAAATCTTTTGATGCTCTATTCCAGGACATAAAATCACAATCTGGATAATTTTCACAACCCAAATATTTTCTTCTTTTTTTAGTTTTTCTTATAATAACTTTCCCTGAACATTTTGGACATTCTACTCCAGCTTCCTCTAAAATCGCCTTTGTATTTCTACAGTCTGGAAATCCAGGACATGCAAGAAATTTTCCAAATCTTCCATACTTTATAACCATATTTTTACCACATTTTTCACATAAAATATCTGTTACTTCATCTTTTATTTCCAAATCTCCTATATCGTCTTCTGCATATTTTAACACATCTGCAAATTGAGGATAAAATTCTTTCATTATCTCAATCCATTTTTTCTCACCTTCTTCAACATGGTCAAGTTTGCCTTCCAGTTGTGCTGTAAATTTAACATTAACTATATCTTTAAAATAATTCTTCATAATATCATTTACTAATTGACCCAATTCAGTTGGAAAAAGTTGCTTTCTTTCCTTCTCAATATAGCCTCTAAATAATATTGTAGATATTGTTGGTGCATAAGTACTTGGTCTACCTATACCTTTTTCTTCCATTGTTTTTATAAGTGTTGCTTCTGTGAATCTTGGTGGTGGTTGTGTAAAATGTTGTTTTGGTAATATTTCTTTTGCTGAAAGTTTATCTCCCTCTTTTAAATCAGGAATTTTTACATTTTCATCTTCAGAATCATTATCTTTTCCTTCAGTATAAACTTTCATAAAACCTTCAAATTTTACTTTGGAACCACTTGATCTAAAAATATATTCTTCAACAGACATCTCAACACTTAAAGTATCATATAGTGCATTCATCATTTGACTTGCAATAAATCTTTCCCATATTAATTTATATAATCTAAACTGATCTCTGCTAAGTGAATCTTTTATAGATTCAGGTTCCATAGAAATATAAGTTGGTCTTATTGATTCATGAGCATCCTGTGAAGCATTTTTGTTTTTAAATTGCTTAATAGTAGTAGGAACATATGCTTTACCATATTTATTGATTATAAGTTCTCTTGCATCTTCTTGAGCTTCTTTTGAAACTCTTAATGAATCTGATCTAATATATGTAACTAATCCTATAGCTCCCTGCCCCTTAATTTCTATACCTTCATACAATTGTTGTGCTACTATCATACACTTTTTTGTTGTAAATCCTAATTTTCTAGAAGCTTCTTGCTGCATAGTGCTTGTTATAAATGGCGGTGAAGAAAACTTCTTTTTTGTTCCTCTTTTTACTTTAACAACTTCAAAATTTTTCGAACCTATTTTTTTAATAATTTTATTTACTTGTTCATTATTTTTTAATTCAACTTTACCTTTTTTATTTCCATAAAATTTAGCTTCAAATGGTTTTCTTAATGGTTTTTTAATTAGCATAGCAGTAAGAGACCAATATTCTTCAGGTTTAAATTTATTAATTTCTTCTTCACGATCACAAATCAACCTAGTTGCTACAGATTGAACTCTACCTGCACTTAAACCTTTTCTAACTTTTTTCCATAAAAGCGGACTTATTTTATAACCTACTATTCTGTCTAATATTCTTCTGGCCTGTTGTGCATCAACCAAATCCATATCAATTTCTCGAGGAGATTTAACAGCATCTTTAACTGCATTTTTTGTAATTTCATTAAATGTTATCCTACATTTTTCACTCTCATCGATTTTTAAAATATTAGCTAAATGCCAGGATATAGCTTCACCTTCTCTGTCAGGGTCAGTAGCCAGTAAAACTTTTGAAGCGCTTTTAGCTTCCTTTTTCAACTTACTTATAAGACTACCTTTTCCTCTGATAGTTATATATTTGGGTTGAAAATCATTTTCAACATCAACACCCATTTGACTTTTAGGTAAATCCCTAATATGACCCATTGAAGCTGTAATTTTATATTTCCTACCTAAAAATTTACCTATAGTTTTTGCTTTGGCAGGAGACTCTACAATTACTAAATAATCCGTCATTTGATTCCTCCGTAAAACAGCAATTATTTGTATAACCCTAAGATAATATATAAAACATACCTGGCAAACTTTTTACATAATTCTTAATTTCAAGTAATAAAAGTGTTGAACTTATTTCATCAATGGGAATATTAATTCTTTTACATATCTCATTAATGTGTAATTCTTCTAAGCTTAAAATACTTAAAATTTTCATTTCAATGTTTGTCAAGTTTGAATCATCTATTTTACCATTCATTAAAATAGTATTATTTATATAATTAATTTTGTCAATAGTAAATTCATTATTTATTTCTTCTATTATATCATTAACATCAATTACCATTTTCGCTCCATCTTTTATTAATTGATTTGTTCCTAGACTATATTTAGATGTTATATTGCCTGGCACTGAAAAAACTTCTCTACCTTCATTTAATGCTAATTCTGCTGTTATCAGAGATCCACTTTTACTACCTGCTTCTACTACTAGAACTCCCATGGACAAACCACTAATTATTCTATTTCTTGCAGGAAAATTATAAGGTAGAGGTTTTGTACCTAATACATATTCAGAAACAATAGATCCGCTCTGACAAATTTCTTCCATTAAATTTTTATTTTCATTTGGGTAAACAATATCAAGTCCACATCCTAATACTGCAATTGTCTTACCACCATTTTCAATAGCTGTTTTATGCGCTGTAGTATCTATACCCCTTGCCATTCCGCTAATAATTGTAAAATCATTTTTAACTAGTTCTTTTACTAGTTTTTCAGTAACTATGCGTCCATAATTAGAATGATTTCTTGATCCCACAACTGCTATTGATTTATTTGTATCAAAAAAATCTCCTTTTTTATATAATAAAATTGGAGGATCATATATATTTTTTAGTAATTTTGGATAATTATCATCATTAATATTAATTACTTCGATTTTTCTTTTTAAAATATCCTCAAAAAGATTCTCTACATACTCTTTTTGATTTTTATCTAATATCTCTTCAATATTTGCTCTAGTAATTCCTTTTATGCTTTTCAGTTCATTTATTGTAGCAACTTTAATATTTTTAGGATCATTAAAATGCTCAATTAATAATACTTTTTTTATAAAACTTAAACTTTTTAAACTATTTAACCATATCCAATCTTTTATATTTTTTTGCATAAAATAGTTTACCTCAATTAAATTTTAATTCTTAGGAAACCCTAAAAAATAATAACCATTTTTTTAATCTAGGAATCACTAAAATCATGTGATTCATTATTTTAAAATGTAGATTTATTTTTTGGCTATCCCTTAGTATAAGGCAGAATCAAAAAATAAACTAGACAACTAGATTTACATTATTCATAACTTGAAAATTACAATTTATTTTTTTGAATCTCCAGCAAAGATTATAATTAAATATTTGTTCTTTATAATTTAGAATTTTAAATCAGAGATTTAAATTTGTCAAACATATTAGATTTACATAAAATTAAACAAAGTCTGAATTACATAAATTCAACATTATTTTCAGGCATTTTATTCTATATTCCAGTTAAATAAAACATTATTATCTTTTATATCTATAAATAATACAACTTACATAAATAAATTCATTAGCCTCTATATTTATTTATGTAACAAAACTTTAATTTAACAATGTTATCCATACTCAAAAAAATACTACCACAAGGCAAAATATTATTATAGTATAATAAATATATGAAAATGTAATACTACTTTTTTAGTATGTTTCCAAAGGAGGTTATTTATATGTGTGGTCGTTATTTATACTATTATGATAAAGATGATGAGGAAATTCAAAAAATTGTCAAACAAATTGATAAAAATAAATCAAAAACTGTTTCCGGTGAAATATATCCTTCAAACATGGCAACAGTAATAGTACGAAGTGTTTTAACATCACTTAAGTGGGGCTATTTATTAAGTAAAAGCAATCTTATAATCAATGCAAGATCTGAAACTTTATTACAAAAACCATTGTTTAAAAACTCTTATCTAGATGGTAAACGTTGTCTTATTCCCGCACAAATCTTCTTTGAATGGAAAAAAGAAAATACAAAAAAAATAAAATACGAAATTTTTTCTAACTATAAAAAAACTTTTTTCATGGCAGGAATCTATAATAGTTTTACAGATAAAGAAGAAAATAAAGTATTTAGTTATGTTATTTTAACCACTGATTCAAATAAATATATAGAAAAAATACATAATCGAATGCCTGTTATAATAAATTCTAGAGAAGATCAGTTTCTTTGGATGAATAAATCAACTCAACTAAAAGATTTGAATAATATAATAAAAAAAAGTTCAAATATTGAGTTGAACTTTAGGCAAAATCAAAAAATAAACTAGTCAACTTTTTTTGAAAATTCGTTAAATCATCGATATTTTCAGAAAAAAATTGTCTTATGAAATTTTTGATTATGCCTTAGGGATATCCAAAAAATAAACTCTAATTCTATAATAATATATTGTTATTTTCTCCATTTTTTATAAGGTATAGAATACAAATTAGAGTTAGAATACTTTTTGTCAAAAGATACTTCTTCTCCTACCCATGTTGGTTTTTCAAATTTTTCATCTTCAAATTCAAGTTCTATTTCTGCAATTATAAGACCTTGATTCTCTCCAATAAATTCATCTACTTCCCATAAATTACCTTCATAATTTATATTATATCTATATTTTTCAACTAAAACATTCTTACATAATTTATTTAGCATTTCTTGACCATCCATTAATGGTATCTCATATTGATACTCTAATCTTGTTAAATTTATATTTTTCCCTTTTATAGTTATATAAGCCTTATCATCTTCAATTCTTATTCTAACAGTTCTTTCCACATCAGCAGTTAAATAACCCTGTCTACAAAAAACTGGTTTAATACATTTTTTGTATTCAGAACCAGTTACTAAAAACTTCCTTTCAATCTCACATCCCATATAAATGCCTCCATAAATCAAATTAATTTAATCTTCCTTTGTTTTCTTAATTTTGTCATATAGAGTATATCTTTTCCTTTTTTTAATACTATTTCTTGTGCTTTTAGTTAGTATATTACTTATTATATCGTTTTGCTCTTTTTCTAAATGATTACAATTTGTGTTAGCAATTGCAACATCTTTTTTTTGGATTTTTCTGTCTATATCAAAATTTTTATCAAAAGTGTTTTCTTTATCTTTTTCATTTGATTTTTCAAAGATTAATAATAAACTATTAAATATATCTTCACCTGACATTACAGTAAATAACATACCTAAAACCAAAGGAATTAACGCAAATCTGATTCTATCAAAAAAATATATACCTTTCGTATAAGGCAAAATAAGAATAGACATCATTGCTAACAATTTTAAAATAAATTGATATAATTCCAGCATTTTAATATTATAAACTCTATTATTTATTTTATCTAAAATATCATTTATTACAAATAAAAAAGCTGCTAATGAATAACTAAAATACGCAACAGATGATAATTTAACCAATCCAATTAATTCTAATATACCTAAAGCTACAAATGAAATACTAAGAATAACAAGAATTAATTTTGATTTCATTTATTCACCCCCATGTTTTGCTTAGGAGAACCAAAAAAATAATACCTAATTCTTTTGTCTGAAATTCGCTTAAATCATGTAAATTCATATTCAAGAATTAAAGTTTATTTTTTGGATATCCCTTAGGAACACTTAAAAATTAATCCAGAATTTATCAATCGAAAAATCTAATTTATTTTTAGACTATTCCTTAGTTCATTCATATATTATATGCAAATTATAATTTTGTAAACCTATTTTTTTATATTTTATGCCAAATTACAACATATAAATCCTTTTATCTTTAATTTGCTTTAATTTACCTTATTATTATATATTTTTCAGCTTTTATTTTTACAAATTTCCACAAAATATTTATGGAATTCTAAAGAATCAGTTAACTCTGGATGAAAAGAAGTTGCTAAAATATTATGTTCCTTTACTGCAACAATTTTATCATCTATTTTTAAAAGAATCTCTACATCATCAGATATTTTATTAATCCATGGTGCTCTAATGAATACTAATGGTATTTCATTTTTTGATATCTGTTTTATTGCTGCTTTTGAATAAAAACTATCCAATTGTGATCCATATGCATTTCGTTTAACCGAAGCATTTAAAACACCTAAATATACAATATTTTCATCTACAATATCATTTGCAAGGAGAATCATCCCTGCACATGTTCCCCATACAGGTAATCCATCTTCAATTTTTTCTTTTAAAGTATCAAACATATTATATATTTTTAATAATTTACCAATTGTAGTACTTTCTCCGCCTGGCAAAATTAGTCCATCTAAATTCTCCAAATCTTTTTTCAACTTAATTTTACATGGATTCACATCTACTAACATACTCAAACTCTTAT
>JBDMZA010000033.1:0-6291 GCA_039770155.1 Clostridiales bacterium | reverse complement strand
TCTCCGCCTGGCAAAATTAGTCCATCTAAATTCTCCAAATCTTTTTTCAACTTAATTTTACATGGATTCACATCTACTAACATACTCAAACTCTTATAATGTTCTTCAACTGAACCCTGTAAATCTAAAATACCAATATTAATCATTTTTGCTACCAACCTCTGTCAGAGAGAATATTTTCTTTTGGTATCTCTGATAATTCTATTCCTTTCATAGATTCTCCCAAATCTTCTGAAACTTCTGCAATTATTTCTGGATTATTATATTGCCCAGTTGCTTTGACAATTGCTCTTGCCATTTTTTCAGGATTTGTTGATTTAAATATTCCAGACCCAACAAAAACACCCTCACTTCCTAACTGCATCATTAATGCAGCATCTGCCGGCGTTGCAATACCACCTGCCGCAAAATTAACTACAGGTAATTTACCATCTTTTGCAACTTGTAAAACCAAATCATAGGGTGCTGCCATTTCTTTTGCAGCTGTCATTAATTCTTCTTTTGATAAAACTGTTAATCTTTTTATTTCATTCATTATTGTTCTAATATGTCTTACGGCTTCTACTACATTTCCCGTACCAGCTTCTCCCTTAGTTCTTATCATAGCTGCCCCTTCACCTATTCTTCTTAATGCTTCTCCTAAATTTTTAGCACCACAAACAAAAGGTATATTAAAAAGTTTTTTATCTATATGATAACTTTCATCAGCTGGAGTTAGTACTTCACTTTCATCGATATAATCAATTTTTAAAGCTTCTATAATTTGAGCTTCCACAATATGTCCAATTCTAGCCTTTGCCATTACCGGTATAGATACCGTATTTTTTATTTCCTTAATTTTTTTTGGATCTGACATTCTTGCCACTCCACCTTGTTTTCTTATATCTGCTGGAACTCTTTCAAGAGCCATAACAGCAACTGCACCTGATTTCTCAGCTATTTCAGCTTCTTTTGCATTAGTTACATCCATTATTACTCCACCTTTTAGCATTTGTGCTAAATTCTTATTTAGTTCATATCTATCTTTCATTAAAACCCCTCCATGTGTATGGGTACATTTTGAAAGTGTACCCATTAATTTTATATATTGTTACATATAATAAAAATCATGTCAATACAATTTGAATGAATAACAAAAAATATATTTACAATATAAAAAACTAAATCATATGAATTTTTTATTTTAAATTGAGAGAATATATAAATAACTATAATATTTATATGTAAAATGTTCGATATATATAATAACTATAATAATGACCAACAGTTCATATAATTATTACTAGAGAATAAAAATTATTTTTTTGTATATACCTAAAGTATTTAAAGTATTGGTGATGATCAAATGATGAATGGAAGTTTGCTGTACGAATTAAGTCTAAAAGATGTATTAAATGAAAAACTTATAAGCGACTTTAAACGTTATATAAATTTAAAATATTCTATTTTTTCAGAAAATCAAAAAACATTGATTTTTTCTGATGCATTGAATAAAATTATTGATAATAATTTGCCTAATTTAAATCTACATCAAAAAATAAAGTTACGAAAAATATTAATTCAAGAAGCCGCAAAAAACAATAATTTTAATATTAATAAAGCAGATATTTTCAAATCAACTTTAAAATTACAAGAAATAAGTCACATACTAGTAAAAGAGTTTGGCTTGTGGATAAATTCATCATTAGATACTGAAATATTTCAAGAAAGTTTATTTCAATTATTACTATTTACAAAAAATAAAATCTGTATATCACCAGAAAAAAATATTGAGGATATTTTAAATGAAGCAGACAGTAAATTAGGTTGTATTAAATCAAAAAATAAAGATTTTTACATTGTATCTAAGAATATCAACATGCCAATTAATGTAAATGAACCACATGTTGTAGAAAAAGATACTTGTAATATTTTACAAAATGATATGACTATTGATAATAAAATTGTAGAACACAAAATGACTAATTTTGTAGATTTATTATTTTGTAAATTAAATAATCTAAAAGATATCGAATTTAAAAAAAATGACATTAATAATATTTTTAATAATTTTAATTTTTTTTCTTATAAATTTACAAGTTTTAAGTTAAGAAAAAAAATTAAAAATTCAAATTTGTCTCATATCATTGATATATTAAGTTTTATAACGAAAAAATTCATTGACTCAAAGGAAAAAATTTATTCACTGCTTTATTTATCAAAAGAAAAATTACTATCAGATTTGAACGAATTTATAAAAACTCTGAATTATAAAAGCAAAAAATTGAAAACACTATTCTCAAATATAAAAATCGGATTCAAAGATATTTCTAGACTAAGTATTGGTGCATTTTTTTTGGGATATATAACAATTTTTATTTTTTTCCAATTATTATCTCTAAATGAGTTTAAATCATATATGGCATTAAAAACAGAAAAGATTAGTATGTTTGAAAAAATTATAAATTTTGATACTATATCTTTAAAAAATCAAAATATAATAAAATCATACTCAAAGCCAAGTAAACCAGAATCATTTTTATTAAATAATAATTATTATAAAATCAGTTCTACCATAAAAATTAATGCAACAACTTTTAATTTATCAGATAAAGAACTATATAAGTATAATAATTTTAATATTATAAAATCAGTTATTGCAAATTTAGAAAATGTAACTTTAGGTAAAAAACTAATTTTAGAATTCCCTGAAAAATACAATTACTTGAATGGGATATATTCTGTTGATAGTATTGATAATACATTGGAAAAAAATTCAGTTAAAATTTTTGTTGGAAAGAAAGTTATAAATGATATTAGATTTAGAGAATATAATAGTAATTTTGGTACAAAAAAAATAACCGCTCATTTAATTGCTAACTAATGGATATTCAAAAAACAAACTCTAATTTTCGAGTATGAATTCACACAATTTAATCAAACTTCAGACCAAAAGAATTCAGTATTATTTTTTAGTTTCTCCTAAATAGTATATTAAAAAAAAGATTCCCATGGTTTATCATTTAACCAACTCGAACCACAAAGCAATGCTGTAATCTCATTTAAATTATCATGGGAAACTATTTTTTTACTAAAAAATGATTTTTTAAATGTAATTCCAATAAATTCCTTTATTATGCTAATCGAATTTGGATCAGGTACCAAGTCAATTATACTTAATATTTGCTGTATATATATATCAAAATGTCTAAATTCTTCAACATTGCTAATTAAACTTGATAAGTCAATGTGTATATAGTTAGTATCAATATCTTGTATTAAAAATGCCCACTTATCATATAAATATACCATTTTAGGTGGAATTAGTTTTATAAATTGTTTATGCCTATTACATAGCCTTTCAAATCCTGCTTCAAAATCAACTACAAGTTTAGGTATTTTTATTTTCGTTCCATTTTTTAACATACAGTCAAAGTATTCTACATTTTCATTAGTAAATAATGTAAACCAAAAAAGAGGTATCACATTTTCTCCTGAAGCAACAATAAAGTAATTATTATTAAATTTACCAAAATCAAATTTCTTTGATTTACCGGCAACTAAAAGAGCTTTTTTGGGCATAATTCCTCTCCTTTAATCTGGAATAATATTTTAAAGATATAAAAAAATTAAATTTCAATTAATGAATTACATTTATCATTAATTGTTTTTAGGAATATCAAAAAATAAATCGCCATTCTTAAGTAATAAATCACATGAATTGGTCATTAAACTATATTCTATTGTTTATAGTTCTATAACCTAAACTAGTAATTCTAAGAAGAGAAGTATACAATACTATTTTTTAGCCTATTATAAATTTAAATTAGAATATATCATTTTTGTTATTACTACTTTGATAATTTTTTCTCCAAATTTTTTCCTCTTTAACCCAAATCCTCATACCTATAAATATTCCAACTATAACAAATAATACAGATATACCTAACGATCTAAAATAAAATTCCTTTTTTAAAAACATACTCAGATAAAATCCGTACGAAAAAAACTCACTAATAACCGATGAAATTAATGCAACAGGTATCCCCCATCCCAATACCCAATAAATTAATATATACTGAATTTTACCTCTTTTTCTTATTCGACTCCACGCATATCGATTTTCAACTCTATCCATTTAAACACTCCCTATTGCGTGATACTAAGTAAATTTTCATCTGACAAAAATTTTTGATTATGCCTAAGATACTCCAAAAAATAACACCGAATTCTTCTTGTTTAAGAATCACTTCTTGAATACACATTTATTTTTTGGATATATCTTCATTTTAAATCTTTAACATAAAATTTTAATATTTCTATATTAAAAAAAAATAATAAAATATAATATAAATTATATTATTAGTATACACTATAAGCAAATATTAAATAAATGCTTTTTACAATATATTAAATATTAATTATTTTTTTAACATATTCCTTCATTTCAGTCTTATCTAAAATGTCTTTGTGCAATATTTCCTTATTATTTAAATCTTTTAAACCTTTAGGAATTTCAGTTCCTAATTTATCTGAAAGTTTATTTAGTATATCAAATTCATTTTCATCTCTTAATTCATCTTTAAAAATCGAATTAAAAACAACCTTACTAAACTTAAAAGGATTTGCTGTTGATACTATTATTGTTTTAGTTATGTCCCCAGTAGATATAACATATTTATCATAAACATCTATTGCTACTGCTGTATGAGTATCTACAACATAATTATACTCATTATTTATACAATCGATTGTTTTTACAGTTTCACTATCATCAGAAAAATCAGCCCAAAAAATACTTTGCATTTTTTCTTTCAACTCATCATTAATACTATATGTTCCTGTTTCATTTAGTAACTCCATATATCCTTTTATTTCTTTATGATTATGACCATTTAACTCATATAGCAATCTTTCTAAATTACTTGAAATTAATATATCCATAGAAGGTGAATAAGTTCTTTTAAATTCTCTATTCTTATTATATACACCAGTATTAATAAAATCTGTTAAAACATTATTTTCATTAGAAGCACATATTAACTTATTAATTGGTAAACCCATTTCCCTTGCATAAAAAGCTGCTAATATATTTCCAAAATTTCCTGTAGGAATTACAAAATTCAAATCTTCTCCCAATTCTAAATTGCCATCTTTAACCAAATCAACATAAGAAGAAAAGTAATAAATAATTTGTGGTACTAATCTTCCCCAATTTATAGAATTTGCAGAAGAAAATTTCATATTATTTTTTTTCATAACATTTTTTAAATCTGAATTCGCAAATAAACTTTTCACACCATTTTGAGCATCATCAAAATTTCCTCTTACTGCCACAGTAAAAACATTATCCCCTTCTTGAGTTATCATTTGGTATTTTTGTATTTCACTAACACCATCTTCAGGATAAAATACTATGACCCTTGTTCCCTTAACATTTTTAAAACCTTCTAGTGCCGCTTTACCAGTGTCACCTGATGTCGCTACTAATAGCACAATTTCACTATCATCATTAATTTTTTCACCCGCTTTAACAAGCAAATGAGGTAATATTTGAAGTGCCATATCTTTAAATGCACAAGTTGGACCATGCCACAATTCTAACATGCTAACATTTTCATTTAATTTTTTTATTGGTGCAATTTTACTATTTGAAAATTTTTCATTCGAATAAGCTTTATATATTGAATCTATTAGCTCATCCTTTGTAAAATCATTTAAAAAATATTTTAAAATCTCATATACTCTTTCTAAATAATTTAAATTTATTAAATTATTGATTTCCTTTAAAGTAAATCTCTTTCTACTTGAAGGAACAAATAAACCACCATCTTGGGCAATCCCCATTCTTATAACTTCTGCTGAGGTAATTCCTTTATTTCCTCCTCTTGTACTTTCATAAAACATTTAACCACACCTTTCCCTTACCCATTAACCTTAGGAGAACCTAAAAAATACTATAATATTTTAAAATCTGCGAATCACTAATATAAAGTTCACTTAACGTGCAAATTCATATTCGGAAATTAAAGTTTGCTTTTTGGATATCCCTTAATCAGTTTCATTATTATTTTCAATATTATTAATTATATTAATGTAATCTTCTGAGCTTTTATAATAATTACTTTCTTGAAAATTTCCAATAACATTATTAAAACTATCTAATGCTTTTTCTCTATCCTCTAGACTATAATAATTTAAACCTTTATAATAATAAACATCATCGATATTTTCCCAATTATTGTTATATAAAATAATCTTATCTATTTTTTCTAATGAATTATCATATTCATTTGCATAGTATATATCAAT
>JBDMZA010000032.1:0-3962 GCA_039770155.1 Clostridiales bacterium | reverse complement strand
TAATAAAAATATTATGTTATTATTAAGGAGAATCTAAAAAATAATCACATTCTTCTTATCCAAAAGTAACTATCTATGAGATTAATAAGTAGAGAATGAAAATTTGTTTTTTAGATATACCTGAATCCTCATAAATTGCAGTCTTTATATTCTACTATTACTTATTAAATACAAATAAAGTGGAGGTAAATTCTTATGAACCATAATAAAAAAAATGGAACAAGTGAATTAAAATTTGTTCTCACAGGTTCTTTCATTATTTCTGTAATTCTAAGTTTAGCATTTGCAATTTCTCAAAAAAATATTGGTTTTTTCTTCATTATTTTTTTATTTGGGATGATTTTAAGTTTAGTTACCAGAGGTTTAGGAACATTTTATTTTAAAAGATTAATTAAAAATTTCGAAACAGAAATGGTAGAAATAAAAAAAGGAGACTTTTCTCACATAATAGTGTCAAAACATTATGGCATATTTAGTAGGGTTATCTCAATTATAAATCCTGTTTTAAATGATATCAGAAGTTTAATCGAAAAATTTTTTATACTATCTAAAAACATAACTCAATCGGCCAAATCAGTAACGTCAACTTCTGAAAGCGCTAAACTTGCTATAGAAGAAATTTCTAAAACAGTAAATGAAATTGCCAAAGGTGCTTCTGAACAAGCAGCCGATGCTCAGACAGGCGTTCAAATAGTTGATAAATTATCCGAACAAATAGATGTAGTATATAATAGTTATAAAGAAGTAACAGATGAGACTAATAAAATTGTAGACTTAAACGAAGTTGGTCTTGAATCTGTAAATTTATTGAGGACAAAATCTGAAGAAACTTTTTCTAGTACAGAAAAAATATTCTCAGTAGTAGAAAAATTAACAAATACTACTAATGACATTGGTATTTTTGTTGAATCAATTGGTAATATATCCGAACAAACAAACTTACTTGCTTTAAACGCAGCTATAGAAGCAGCTAGAGCAGGCGAAGCAGGTAAAGGTTTTGCTGTGGTAGCTGATGAAGTAAGAAAATTAGCAGACCAAAGTAGAAAATCTGCCGAAGAAATAACCAATCTTATGGAAAGCATACAAGAAGAATCCCAATTAGCAATTAAATCAATGTCTTTAATGAAAAAAGTATCTACTGAGCAAAACAAAGTCGTTAATAAGACAAATACTGCCTTTGATGATATTTCAAATGGTATATCTTATATCACTGAAAAAATTAATTCAGTAAATGTTGCTATAAGTAAAATGCAACATGACAAAAGTGATGTGATATCTGCAATAGAGAATATATCATCAGTTTCTGAAGAAACTGCTGCTTCAAGTGAAGAAGTTGCAACTACAACAGAATTACAATTAAAATCAATTGATGATATGTCTGCGGCAGCCTCCAATTTAAGTAATCAAGTTGAAGAACTTGATACAAGTTTAAAAAAATTCAAATTACGTTAAGGAAATTCTAAAAAATAATACTTAATTCTTTTCGTCTTAAATCAACTTGAAATTTACGAATTCATTCTCAAGAATGTAGAATAGAAAATAGAAACCTTTCAAAATTTTATAATTTATGAAAGGTTTTTTTATAATTTACTATTCAAAAAATTCTTTATATAATGACTTAACTGTCCTATCTAAATCATCATCAATAATTCCAAACATCATACTTACTTCTGATGACCCTTGATTTATCATCTCAATATTTGTTTTAACTTTTGCCATAGCTTTAGTTGCTCTTGATGCTAATCCCACTGAATGTCTCATACCTTCGCCCACTACCATAATTAAAGCTATATTGTATTGTACATAAACATAGTCTGCCTTTAATTCTTCATTTATTCTTTTTAATACCCTTTTTTCAACATCTTTTGAAAAATTACTTTTACTTAGAATAATTGAAATATTATCTATTCCAGATGGTATATGATCATATGGAAGACACTCGTTCTCTAAAATACTCAATAACTTTCTTCCAAAACCAATTTCTCTATTCATCATATACTTACTAACAAGTATAGAGCAAAAACCACTTTGACCTGCAATACCTGTTACTAATTGGCCATTTATTTTTCTTTCAGTAACAATAAAAGTTCCTTTAGAATCAGGATTATTTGTATTTTTTATACATACAGGTATATTTTTTTTGTAAACAGGTTCTAAAGTCTCTTCATGTAAAACACTAAATCCTGCATATGATAATTCTCTCATTTCTCTGTATGTAAGTATTGAAATTGATTTTGGGTCTTTAACTATATTTGGATTTGCTACAAAAACAGAGTCAACATCTGTAAAATTTTCGTACAAATCTGCATCAACTGCTGCTGCAATAATTGAACCTGTTATATCAGAACCTCCACGAGAAAAAGTAACAATTTCATTATTTATATTATATCCAAAAAATCCTGGGAATATAATAATTTCATCTCTATACTTCAATTCATTTAATTTATTATAAGATTTTTGTAATACACGTGCATTACCTGATTCATCACTAAGTATCATACCTGCATCTTTTGGGTTTATATAAATTGCATTATGTCCTTTTACTTTCATATAAGCTGATAATATTTTTGCACTACAATCTTCCCCAAAAGATTTAATACTATCTAAAAATTTATTTTCATCGATAAACTCTACACTTAATTTATTTTGAAGTTCTTTTTTGATTTCTTCTATTACATCATGAGACAATTCTAATTCAGATACTAAAACATTAAATCTGCTAATAATTTTATTAACTAAATCAGATGTATTTTTTTTATTAATTTTATTACTCGCACATTTAATTAACAAATCTGTAACTTTTATATCATCAGTATCACGTTTGCCAGGAGCTGAAACAACTATAATTTTTCTTTCGGAATCCATTGTTATTATGTCACAAACCTTTTTAATTTGACTTGATGTGGCTAAGGATGTCCCTCCAAATTTACAAACCTTCATAATTATTAATTATCCTCCATATCTGATAAAAGAAATTTTTAATCGTAATATAACACATCAATTAAAATTATGCAATTTTAAAATTAAAGTAAATGTTCATTTATTAGCAATTTAATCAGCATCATAAGGAATTTAATTAATTTTTTGTAACAAAAATTTGGCATGCTTCAAATCTGAAACATACCTGATTATTATTTTAAAATAAAACCAATTGATAATCTCAATAAATACTTTCAAGTAATACTTTAGTTTGTTTTTAATTGCATTATATTACATTATTCTATAAGCCAATTTTTTTCTGATTTTCAAAAAAACTTGACTAGTTTATTTTTTCGATATCCCTTAATTTATTCCCAATATTTTATTTAAAGTCATAACAACATGATCTTCTTTAAAAGGTTTTACTATAAAAGTTTTTGCACCACCTAATACAGCCTCTTTAACAATAACCTCCTGCCCCATAGCAGAAACCATAATAACTTTAGCTTCTGAATCAACTCCCTTTATTTCCTTTAACGCCTCAAGACCAGACATTTTAGGCATTGTTATGTCCATTGTTACAACATCAGGATTTAATGATTTAAATTTTTCTATTGCTACTAATCCATTTTCTGCTTCACCAGCTACTTCAAATCCATTCTTTTCTAAAATTATTTTAAGTTTCAGTCTCATTACTGCAGCATCATCCACAATTAAAACTCTAGGCATATAAATATCATCCTTTCAAATATGATTATTTAATGTTATATAAATTTGAAATTTATTTAGAATTATTAAGAAATAAAGAAATGAATTCATTGAGAATATATAAATATTATATAATATTTAGTCGTTTATTGTCAATGTTTATTATTTTCATAATTTTTATTGCATTTTTTTTCATATCTTCAAGAAGTACTTTAAAATAAATATATTATATTCTAATAATATTTATTATATTCTAATAATATTTATTGGAATTTATATCATAATAAATATTAGGCATAATCAAAAAATAATCACATGATTTTAGTGATTTCAAG
>JBDMZA010000031.1:0-2645 GCA_039770155.1 Clostridiales bacterium | reverse complement strand
AAATATTTTAAAATTAGATTTATTTGGTGTACCCTTTTTTATGTCAAACCACTACATTAAAGTGTGTTGTTTTCCAAATTCTAGTATTACTTTCACGCTAATTCTTTCAAGCTGCAAATAATTAATAAGTTCACTTTCTAATTTCCCTGCTAATTTATTACAATTATCACATTCATTATAATTCAACAACGTTTTATTGCCAAGAGCTGCTGGGATTACATGTGCTTCTTTACGAAATGTAACTTCGTCTTTTCCATGATTACAAAAAATACATATTTGGTTTGATTTATCACCTAAATACTCTTTCTGTGTATTATCACTAGAGTGAATTGGATAGATGTATTGATTTATTAATTCATACATAAACTAAAATTTTCCTTTGAATCTAGATATATATTCTGTCAATTTGTCAAAAATTTCTTTTGCTTTCTTTTCATCATCATAATCACTAACTTTATCAAAAGAACATATTTCAAAATTATTGATAGTTAAGATATTTAATAAATCTTGTGTATGTTTTGACCTATCAGTTCTTGAGACACATAATATAACATCACAATTGTTTTCAAAAAACTTCTTAAGGGTTCTATGAACTCTTTTACGTGCTCTTGTATCATCTATATCACCTTGACTTAGAATTCCAATTTTCAGTTTATCTATTGTTATAATGTAAGCTATATCAATTATATATCTATCAATTTTTGTTATAGAAATATTTTTATAAGTTGATTTTATTAAATCGTAAACGATTTTTATTGTAGTTGTTTTACCAGTGCCTTTTGTTCCTTTCAAAATTATGGCTAAATTCATATTTTGTCACCTATTTTCTAAAAAAATTTTCATTCTATTTATCGTAAAATTATATATTATTTTTTATAAGTTTAGTGTGGAATAAAGTTTTATTAATTAAATTTCCGAAAATTATGCTATAATAAAGTATATATGGAAATATAATACTATTTATTCGGGAGGTTTTATGGCAAAAAGAAGGAAAAGATTCAAACTTTTTGGTTACAGAAGAACTAAAATAAAAGAAAAAGAAATATTGTCAGTTATTGGAATAGCTGCATTATTTCTTTTTATTGTTTCTAAAAAGATTTCTGTAAAAACTGGTATAGATTTTAGTAATATGGTTGATTATTTATACATATTCATTGTAATTTCAATAATTGGTTTAATTATATTTTTAGTATCTAAACCATATATTCAAAGAAAATTTAGCCTTCAAAGGGTTGAATTAGCAAACACAATTAATGATTTATTAAATATATATAAAAATAAACCAACAGATTTTGAAAAATACATTGCAGATCTTTATAGAATGCTGGGTTACAGTGCAAAAGTTACAAAGGCTGTAGGTGATTGCGGTAAGGATGTAATATTGAAAAAGAACAGTAAAAAATTTGTTGTAGAGGTTAAATTGTATAGTAGGAAGAATAGTATTGGAAGGCCAATGATTCAAAAATTACACTCAGCATTCATAGATGAGAAAGCGGATGGAGGAATATTTGTGACAACAAGCTATTTTACTAATGCAGCAATTGATTTCGCAAAGAATAAAAAAATCGAATTAATTGATGGTAAGAAGCTAGCAGAGATGATTAAGAATATTAAATCAAAAACTGAAAAAAATGAAAACAGAATTTCATGGCAGTAATCAATATATAGTAATATAAATAAACACTAACTTAAAGAGAAATTATAGTTAGTGTTTATTTATCATATTAGTAAGTACTATTTATTTAATTGTATTTTTATTTTATATTTTTTGTTTGTAGATAACTTTATAGAATTTTTTATTAATGATAAATATCTTGATTCAATAATTCCTAAATTAAATTCACTTGGAACACCAAGTGTAATAACATCATTTTCTTCACTTATAAATTTTATTGTTTTAATCCATGTATTATAGCTTATTTCAGTAAGTTCTTTTTTCATGTTTTCTAGAGCTTTATTCCATATTTCAAAGTGTTCAATTTCTAATTCTGGTTTACTGGTAATGTTGTTAACAATGTTTAAATTATTAACTTGAAAATATGAATTAAATTTTAAAAGTAATTCATTATCATTAGTTGAGTTAAATATTTTTATCAAATTACAATATGTACCATAATCAACGTGTTCGTATGAATTAAATGAAGATTTATACTTTTTGTAATCTGTGTCATCTTCTTCAATATCCCGAATATTTTTTTTAAGTTCGTATAGCTTTTTTTCTAACTTACTTATTTCCATTTCAATTAAACTCAATTCTTCTAGTCTTGATTCTTTAATGCTTATAGGTTCTGAAAGCTGTAGGTACATAAAATTATCCTCCATGATTTTAATTTTTGGTGCTGATTATTTTATTAAATTTATATATGAAGAACAAATTTTAAATTGTACAAAATTATAATTTAAAGCGGGTTATTTTTTAGATTTTAAAAACGAAAAATGATTATTAAGAAATTTTGATTTTGACAAATATAATATTGCTTTTAAATAAAAATAACTCCTATTTACTAAGAATAATTTTAAAATATGGGTGGTGTATAAAAAATGTTGGTTAACCACAAGAATTCAATCCAAATTCATAAACATTAATAAATAAACCAATAACAATATCATGCAATTTCACAGTCTTTGAGAAACATATAGTTTTT
>JBDMZA010000030.1:0-3713 GCA_039770155.1 Clostridiales bacterium | reverse complement strand
TCTTATAGCAGATTTATTAATGGATTAAAAAAATCAGGTATAAATTTAAATAGAAAAGTTTTAGCTGATATGGCTGTGAATGATATGAATGGTTTTGCAACATTAGTTAATAAAGTTAAAGAGACTAAATAATTAATACAAAAAGGAGCTAATGCTCCTTTTTCAAATTAAGGATAATCTTGAAATGTTAAAAAAAATAAATAGTAAAAATAATCAGATCATAAAAAGGTATAGTTTACTTAAAACTAAGAAGAAAAGAGATATATTAAAAAGATTTATTATTGAAGGACATAAATTTGTAAATGAAGCAATAAAGGAAAAGGTAAGTATCCGATCCATACTTGTATCAGATAGTTTTTATTATAGTAATAAAATTTTTATTGATAAATTAAGTTTAGAATATGATATTTATATATTTGATAACAGTTTATTGAAAAGGATTTCGGATACTGAAAATTCGCAAGGGATTTTAGCTGAAATTGATTTTAATAAATCAGATAATAAGATAGTAAATGATCATATATTAATTTTAGATGAAATAAGTGATCCTGGGAATATGGGAACTATAATAAGATCGGCAGATGCTTTTGGATTTAATTTTATTTATTTGATCCAAGGTTGTGTTGATATATATAATTCAAAGGTTTTACGTTCAACTATGGGTTCTGTGTTTAGAGTCTCAACAATATTAATAAATGATAGAGAAGATTTTATTAAAGAATTAAAAAATAAAGAATATAAGATTTTTTCTACAAGTTTAGAAGGAAGAGAATTTAATTTTTTTAGAGATTCATTTCAAAAAAAAGCATTTGTAATAGGTAATGAAGCAAGTGGAATAAGTGAAATATTTAAAAAGGAATCAGATTTTCTAATAAAAATTCCTATTTGTAAAAAAGTAGAATCTCTTAATGCAGCTGTTGCTGCAAGTATAATCATGTATGAATATAATAAAATTGAAATTTTTTCATCTTAGGAGAACCTAAAAAATAATACCAAATTCTTTTCGTCTGAAGTTCGATTAAATTGTGTGAATTCATACTCGAGAATTAGAGTTTATTTTTTGGATATCCCTTAATTACATCTAAAAGAAATGAGATTTTAAATGGCTACAATAAGTTTAGTTTCGTTGAATTCAAAATATATTCATTCATCATTGGCTCCTTGGTATTTAAAATCTCAAAGTGAGTTTTCAAATGATATCAATGTAATTGAATATACTATTAATGATAAATTAGATAATATTATTGAGGATTTATATTTTAAAAATTCAAAATATTTGTTTTTTAGTTGTTATATCTGGAATATAGATTTAATAATTAAGATTTCAAAAGATATAAAGAAAATAAATAAAAATATTGTTATAGTTTTAGGTGGACCTGAGGTTTCATATGACATCGAAAGGATATTTAGAGAAAACAATCATATTGATTTTATTATAAAAGGAGAAGGAGAAGTTCCTTTTGTTAAGTTTGTTAAGAATATATTTAAAAGTGAAAAATCAAAAGAAAAAATAAGTGGATTGTATAGTAGATACAGTAGTGAATTTGAAGAATATTCTGACATATATGAAAATTTAGATGAAATAATATCACCATATACAAATGAAATGTTGAATTCTTGCAACAATAAAATTATTTATTTTGAATCAAGTAGAGGATGTCCTTTTAGATGTTCTTACTGTTTATCTTCTCTACAAAATTCTAAAGTAAGATTTTTTAGCCTAAAAAGAGTAAAAGAAGATATTATAAGGATATTGGATTCAAATGTAAATCAAATAAAATTTGTTGATAGAACTTTTAATTGTAATAAAAAAAGATTTTTTGATATTTTAGAATTTGTAAATGAATTAGAAAGAGATATTAATTTTCATTTTGAAATATCTGCAAATCTAATAGATGATGAAGTCATTGAATTTTTAAAGTTTATAAAACCTGGAAGAATTCAGTTTGAAATTGGAATTCAGTCAACTAATAAAGATGTTCTAAATGCTGTTGATAGAAACTCTTTGGTAGAAAACTTATTAAGTAATATAGAGAAATTAATTAACTTAAAAAATATTCATATACATGTTGATTTGATTACAGGATTACCTTACGAAGATTTAAAAAGTTTTAAAAATTCATTTAATGATGTATATAAATTAAATGCAAATAAGATTCAATTAGGCTTTTTAAAACTATTGAAAGGTACTAAAATAAGGAAAGAATACAAACAATATGGATATAGATTTAAAGATTATCCTCCATATGAAATCCTATTCAATGATTTTATAAGTTATAAAGAAATAACAGAATTAAAAAATATTGAGGTATTAATAGATAAGTATTATAATTCAAAGAAGTTTATATATATATTAGAATTTATTAAAGAAAATAATTTATTTAAGTCTCCATATGAATTGTATAAGTATTTATCAAAATACTATATGGATATGGGTTATAAAAATATTCAAATGTCTCTGAATCAAAGATATAAAATATTTTTTGAATTTTTAAAAAAATATTTATCAAAAGTTAATTGTAAGATTTTAAGTGATATATTAAAATTTGATTTTTTAACTTCTGATAATACAAAAAATATTCCATCATATTTCGATAGAGTATATTTAAAAGAATTAAGAAGTATTGGTATTAAATCACTAAAAAATGATTTGAATTATTTAAAAATAAGTGAGAATGATATAAAAAAAGGATTTCATTTTGAGTTATTTGAATATGAAATTGTTGATGATTTTGGAGACTTTATATTTGATATTAGTAACATTATCAAAGGAAGAAATGCTATAGTATTTGATTATACTAAAAAATCTAATATAAATAATTATAAGTTCGATAAATTAAAATTAAGTTATGAAAGCATGGAGAAGATTAAAAATGGAAAATAAAATTGCGGTTATAGGCATAGTTATAATAGACAAGAATAAAGCTGTAAAGTATGTTAATACAATATTAAGCGATTTTAGTGAAAGCATTATTGGTAGAATGGGAATTCCATATAAGGAGAGAAATTTGTCTGTAATATCCATTATAGTAGATGCAAACACAGATACTATTGGTTCACTTACAGGTAAATTAGGCAACATTAAAGGTGTAAAGGTAAAAGTAGCATTCACATATTAACTTTATTTGTAATTTGTATTTTTTTTAATTATGTTAAAAATTTCAATGATATTTTAGTTCCTGTTGGAGCATTCTTTGTTATCTTCATATCATCAGATAATTTATTAGTTATAGCTAAACCCCAACCTCTGCTGGAAAGACTTTCAAGACCTGACACTGTTTTATTCAGGTCAATTGATGATAAATCTAATCCCCCTCCAGTATCTGATATTTCAAAAACAATTGAATCAGTATTTTTCTTCAAAGAAATAGATATATTTCCTGCGGATTTCTTATAGCCATGTTCAAGTGAGTTTACTATTAATTCATGAATAGCACTTTTTAATTTATATTTTGTGCCAGATTCTTTTGAAATATTTTCAATTATACCCTCACAAAAAACTAAAAATTTTTCTATATCATTTTCATTAAATGATAGAAAAGCCTCAATATCTAAATTTAATACTTGCATTTTTATTCCCCCAAACTTAAATAATTATTATAAAATATATTCATCAGGAAAAACCAAAAAATAATACTAAATTCTTTTTGTATAAAATTCGATTAATAATCATTGAATTCATACTTAAGAATTAAAATTTATTTTCTAGATAT
>JBDMZA010000029.1:0-16368 GCA_039770155.1 Clostridiales bacterium | reverse complement strand
AAGGCAGAATCAAAAAATAAACTAGTCAACTTTTTTTGAAAATTCGTTAAACCATCGATATTTTCAGAAAAAAATTGTCTTATGAAATTTTTGATTCTGCCTAAAATAAACAATTATAAAAATTCCCTTAAAATATGTTCCTTTATTAATATCATTCTATCCTTTGGTTTAGGCATAAATTTTGACGCAATTGCTATAACCATAGATTTATCTGGAATACAGAAAATTACATTTCCTCCATCCCCTAATGCACAATAAGCTGAAAGCTCTGGTTCATCAACAATCCACCATAGATATCCATAGTGATTTTCGGTATTAGTTATCGAGTTCTTCACCCATTTTTTAGAAATTATTTGTTTATCATTCCATTGTCCATTGTTAAGATATAACAGACCAAACTTTGCCATATCTCTTGAAGTTAATGTTAGTCCCCATCCTCCTGTATTATTATTATTTGGATCAACTACCCAACCTGTTACGTATTTACCCTTAAAAAATTCCATATATTCAGTTTCTGATCTTATTTTGTAATTATTCAATTTATTCATTCCAAGTGGACTGAATAAATTTTCATTTGCATATTCCAATGCTGTTTTTCCTGTACTTCTTGTAATAATCGCTGAAAGTATATTGGCTCCAGCTGTTGAATACTTGAAATCTCCAATGCTCCCTCTTCCTCCTAAAAACTCCAATGCCGCTATCGCCCAGTCAGGACTAGTACATATTTTTTTCCAGGGTTCTGACTGATATTTATATGGTGCTGTCATTGTAAGCAAATGTTTAATGGTTATTTCTTTCTTTACTTGGTCTCTTGCTTTAATTAAATATTCTGGAAAGAAATCTATTACTTTTTGATCTATACTTTTGATGTCTCCTTTATCAATAGCAATACCAATAAGCGCAGACAAAATACTCTTTGTTGCTGATGCAATATGAACTGTATCATTTGGAGTATAGTCATCAAAATAATTTTCATATGCAATACATCCATTTTTAACAATAACCATACCACATATATTTTTATAATCTTTTGATATAACGGAATTCAACTTTGAAAGTTTCTTTGGATCTATATTTACTTCCTGCGGATTAATTTGTTCCCAATCTACCATTGGACAGTTTATTTGTTTCATAATCTCTTCCTCCAATTATATTATCAGAAGTTGGCGCCACCCTCTAAGAGAACCCAAAAAATAATACTAAATTCTTTTCGTCTGAAGTTCGCTTAAATCATGCGAATTCATACTCGAGAATTAGAGTTTATTTTTTGGATATCCCTAAGTATTAAGATAAACTAATATAAAATTTTTTTCAATAACAATTTTAATTTCATGAAAATTAATCTGATAATCACTAAAATCATGTGATTCATTATTTTAAAATTTAGATTTATTTTTTGGATGCCCTTAATAAAATATATTAGGCAGAATCAAAAAAACAAACTAGTCAACTTTTTTTAAAAATCCGTTAAGACATCGGTATTTTCAGAAAAAAATTGTCTTATGAACTTTTTAATTATGCCTTATGAATTAGTATGGTTTAAGCAAACTTTATACAAAAAGAATTCGGTATTATTTTTTATATTCTCCTTGACGATATATTTAGAGAAAACTAAGAAAATATTCAATATTGCAATGGCTTGCTTTTAATATTTTTAAGGAGAAACAGGATGAAAAAAGATACTCTAATTATAATACCTGTATATAATGAAGAAGATAATATTGGTAGTGTTATAGATGAAATAAATGAAAAAGAACCAACTGTTGATATAATTGTAATAAATGACGGTTCAATAGACAATACAGAAAAAATAGTTCTATCTAAAGGTATAAATATTTTATCACTACCATTTAATTTTGGTTATGGTAATGCTCTTCAACTTGGTTTTAAATATGCACTACAAAATAATTACAATAATGTAATACAATTCGATGGTGATGGTCAACATAATCCAGCAGATATATCAAAAATAAAAAAAACTTTAGATTTTAATAAATATGATATAGTGATAGGTTCTAGGTTTATAAACAAATCTGATTTTAAAATCTCTTTATCAAAGAAAATGGCTTTATACTTTTTAAAATCTCTTATATATTTATTTAGTAATTATAAAATTAATGATCCAACTTCTGGATTACAAGGTTTATCAAAAAAAACATACTCTTACTACTCAAAACCATGGAATTACCCGAACGATTATCCTGATGCGGATGTTTTAATAAAAATGCTCAAACTTGGATTTACTACAATTGAAATTCCTGTCAATATGCGTTCAAGATCAAAAGGTCAAAGTATGCATAGTGGGTTAAAACCATTTATATATATGTTAAAAATAACATTAAGCATACTTGTTGTTGTTTTAAATTGTTTCTTTAACAGGAGGAGAGGATGTTAACTTTGTCTCTTAGACTATTTATATTTATAATCGGTTCATTATTTACATTTATAATTATGTACTTTTTATTGAAAAAACGTATAAGTGAAAGAAACAGTATTCCATACGTTTTAGGATTATCAATAATAATAACGCTAATAATTTTTCCGGATATTTTAGACTTTTTATCATATAAACTTGGAATAGATTATCCTCCAGCACTACTATTCTTATTTGCAATTTTATATTTATTCATTTTAAATATATATCAAACAATACAACTATCAATTTTTAATGAGCAAATCAGAGAATTATCACAACATATGGTGTTAAATAAAAATTCATATAAACAGGATGATGCAAATGAATAAAATTTGGAATAAATTATTAAACACATTTAGTTTAGTATCAAGTCAAAATGATCTTAAAATTTTATTTATATTAATTTTAAGTTTTTTAACTATATTTTTAATAATACTAATCTTTTTATTTTTTAAAACAAAAAAACTCAAAAATATCTTACTACAAAAATCAAACCTTTCTGAATTGTTACATTCAATAAATCCTAAGAAAACTATTGATGAAAACTTTAGTAATATTTTAAAAATATTATCGAAAATATTATATTCTCCAACATATTCTCTTTACTTATTTGACGAAAAAAAAGGTATGTATATACTAAAATCTGTAAGCAATTCTACCGATGACTCTTCTCTTCAAGCATCATATAGCGGATTACTTCCATATAAAAAAGAAATATACATTCCTCCTTTATCATTATCTAAAGATAATTTCACAGATAAAACAACTTTAATAAATGATGGAGCAGTTCCCTTGATTTCTCTTTCAACTCCAAATGGACAATTTGTTTTAAGAATTGGTCCCATAAAAAAACTTTCTAAACCAATCAAAAATTTTTTAGATGATTTTAGTAATAAGCTGGATCCTTTATTTGAAATGATATCTAATACAGAAAAACTAAAAACTGAACTTCAAATTTATGAAAAATCATCAAATGCATTACACAACATAACAAATATTGTCCTAAACCAACATACAATACTAAGTAGAGCCTTAAAAATTTATATCAATTCTATAGAAGCTTCCAGTGCATTTATTATACATAAAATAAATGATACTTATAAATTGGTATCAATAGAATCAAATTATACTAAATTTAAAGATAATATTCTTAATAGTAAAGAAATTTTTGGTATTATAGATAATCTATCTGAAGAAATTGGTGTTTCTATAATTTCTAAAAGTGATTATAAATTTAAGAAATTGCCTGATTTTTTTGAAGATTATAACTTTGAGTCAATTCACATAGCAAATGCTACTGAAAATGACGAAAACTTAATATCTGTATATTTATTTGAAAATGATATATCTCAAAACACCGAATCTGTTGCTTCTACTATTTTTATGAATACCTGTAAAATGTGTACTATATACAGTAACTATGCAGATACACAAGAACTTTCAAATTCATATATAGAAATTTTAAAATCTGTAACAGAAATAATAGATAGTATGTCTCCAAATACAATCGGATATTCAGAATTAGTATCAAGATATTCTATTGTTATTTCAAGAGAATTAAGTCTAAGTTATGATGAAATATCAAAAATTTCATTATCAGCTTTTCTCTCTGAAATAGGTAATATTGGATTTTTAGATGATTTAGATTCTATGGATATAGAAAATAATAAAAAAGCTCAAAATGATTACAATAAAATACATTCTGAAATAGGTGAATCAATTATAAAAATAACTCTTGGAGATAAGGAAATAGCTTCTCATATCAGACACCATCATGAACGCATTGATGGTAACGGTTATCCTGATGGATTAAGAGGAGATGAAATCCCCTTAGGATCTAAAATAATTGCAGTAGCTCATTCCTTTGTAGCAAAAATTTTAGGATTACATGGTAATATACCAATTCCATTTGATAAAGCTATTGACTCTTTAAAATTATCTTCTGGAAATCAATTAGATTCAAAAATAGTTGAAATTTTTATTAACTGGTTTATTTCAAAACAAGAAAAACCCGAATATAAAGATCGCACTCTTGGTAGTTGTTGGGATATGAGGTGTAGTCCCCCTGAAATATGCTATGATTGTCCTGCATTCAAATTAAATATTGATAAATGCTGGGAATGTGATGATGTAAAATGTAAACGCCATGGAAATAATTGCGAATCTTGCTTTATAAAATCAGAATTTTTAAGTAGAAAGAGTTTAGTAAATAATTATGGTAAATAAGCCTAAATTAGTTGATGTTAATTCATACATTGTTTATTATGGTAATAATAATTTAGATATTTTGTCAAAATATGATTTAATTATTATAGAATCAAAAGCATATACAAAAGAAAATATTATGTACTTAAAGAAAAAAAACTGTATTGTTATATCATATATAAGCATTATAGAGGCAAATCATTGGGATAAAAATCTAAAATTACTAGATAAAAATGATTTTCTTTTAAAAAATAATGAAAAACAAAAGAATACTACTTTCAATACTTATTTAATGAATATTTCCTCTATAAATTGGAAGAATATTTTAACGAAAAAAATTTCTTATATATTCGATTATCTTAATTTCGATGGTCTTTTCCTTGATACAGTTGGAATATTAGAAAACACAAACTTTACTCAAGAAAACAAGTATTCGCTTTTAATAGAGACAGCTGAATTTATTAATTCCATAAAATATAGATATCCACAAAAAATTCTAATTCAAAATAATGGTTACCTCGAACTTTACCATTATACAAAAAATTTTATTGATAGTATATGTTTTGAGAATTTATATATGTTAAAGAAAAATAAATTTGAGTATAACTATATTAATACAATGATATCAAATATTCTAACAGAAAAAAGAATTCTTCCATTAATGTTACTAGACAAAAAAACATGTGTGAAATATAAAGCTACTTATAAAAAAGTTATGAAAATTATAAAAGCAAATAATGTATTGTTGTATATCTCTCCAAATGAGTACTTGGAAATTTATTAAACAAAATTATTTATTGTAATTAATTATTATGTTTAATAATTACAAAATCTATTATATAATTAATAGTAATAAATTTTTTAATCTTGGGGAGTGAACATTATATGGATGATAATACAACATGTTCAAATAAAAAATGTCCTCTATCATATAAATTTAGTGCAAACAATAGAAATTGCAATAATTGCATATATAAAACTAAACATAATACTTCTCAAACTTTTTCCTCAAATAGAAGCAACATGAATTCATTTAAAAAACAGAATAAAAATCAACAGCTTGAATTTGATAATAATTTTAAAAAAGTTACCAAAGATATTTCAAATTATACATTTAATTATAAAGAAGAAATATCAGATCCTGAGCAAACTATTTACAACACTCAAAATCATTTTCAAGATTTTTACAAAGTAGAGAAAAACTCACTAAGCAAAAAATCCAAAATAATAATACTACTATCAATTATTATAATGGTTTGCACAATTTTATTTATTAAGTTTTTTGTTGGGAATTAATACTCGAAAATTAGAGTTTATTTTTCGATATCCCTTAGGAGAACCTAAAAAATAATACCAAATTCTTTTCGTCTGAAGTTCGCTTAAATCATGCGAATTCATACTCTAGAATTAGAGTTTATTTTTTGGATATCCCTTAGGAAACCCTAAAAAATAATGTCACATTTTTAAAATTTGAGAATCGCTGAAATCCTGTGCTTCATTATTTTAAAATGTTGAGTTATTTTTTGGATGTCCCTAGTTATTCTATCAATTCTTTAAACTCAATAGTATTTTCAACCAAATCAAAATCCTTTTCACTTCTTGCAATTTCTATTACACTTTCAGACATATTTATAGCAATTTTAAGATTTTTAATTGTATTATCTAAATCATTTAATTGACCATAAATAGCAGCTTTCCCATAATAACTCCAAACATACTCTTTTTTTTCAAGAGATTTGTCATACCATTTCAAACCTTCATCAAAATTTTTATTATATGAATATGCTAATCCTTTATTAAATCGTAAATACCAATCATCAGGTTCCAATTCAAGGGATTTGTCGATATTTTCCATACCGTTTTTGAAATTATCACTAAATACTAATGCTATGCCCTTTATATTATATGCTTTATAGTGATTCTCTTGAATTTCTAGAACTTCATCACAAATATCAATAGCTTTATTATAAGCTCCACTATGAAAATTTCTATAAGCATCATCATATAATTGGTCTAATTCTGAATTTAATTGAATTTTATTTTTAGAACTATTCACTTTATTTTGATTGTCTTCAATTTTAGTTTCATTCTTTTTAGTATTAACTTTTTTATCTTTTTCGTCTAAATTATCACATGAACTAAAAAAAACTATTAAAAAACTAAAAAAAACAGCTATAATCAAGCCTTTTCTCATACAATTACCCCTTATTAGATATACAAAATAAACTGTCCTTAAAATTCTCTTTCAATTATCTTATTTTTCATATAATCCCAATAAATAAGACGTTTCATACCATCCCTTAATTTTATAACTTTGCTTGATGGTAAATGATAATCAGAAATATCTATAGTTGTAGTATCATAGTTATTTTCAATCCACTTAACAACATTTTCGCTAAAATCTGTCATTTATAAGTCTCCCTTAAGTAATTTGATTATATAATAATAACAGAAATATCTCTTCTTATCAATTAGTGTATGTTCTATCATTTAATAATTTTTTTAATACCTTTACATCAATATTTTTTCTTTTTGAGTAGTCAATTATTTGATCATCCATAATTTTTCCTACATCAAAATATTTTGCCTCTTTGTTTGAAATATACAATCCACAAACACTTGCCCCAGGTTCCATCATAAAACTTGAAGTCAATTTTGCATTGATAACATTTTCAAAATCTAATAAAATATTTAATTTTTCCTTCTCTGAATGATCAGGAATTGATGGATATCCTATTGCAGGTCTTATTCCCATATATTTTTCCTTTAAAATTTCATTTATATCAATATCTTCCGTTTTATCATAAGCCCAAAATTCTTTTCTTACCAATTGATGAACTTTTTCAGCAAAAGCTTCTGCTAGTCTATCCGCTAAAATTTTAACCAAAATTGCATTAAAACTGTCACCTTTTCTTTCATAATCTTCAACTAAATCTTCAACTCCAATCCCAGCGGTCATAGCAAATCCACCAATATAATCAATTTTCCCTTCATCCAGTGGCGCTATAAAATCTGCTATTGATAAGCATTCTGAATTCTTTCTTTCTTCTTGAAATCTCAACATATTAAACCTAGTTATTTCTTTTTCTCTTTTCTCATTGTTATATACAATAATATCATCTTCATGTGAATTTGCAGGATATATACCAAATACACCATTTAAAGTAATAAGTTTATTCTTTTCAAGATAATCTAATAACTCATTCGCTTCTTTATATAATTTCTTAGCTTCCTCTCCATACTTTGCATCATTTAATATATCTGGGAATTTTTTATTCATCTCAAATGCAACAAAGAAAAATGTCCAATCAATAAAATCTCTCACCTCTCTTATAGGATAATCATTCAATATTTTTGTACCTATAAAATCAGGTTTTTCTATATTTGAAAAATCAATCTTTGCCTTTTTTTCTCTTGCTTTACTAATTGATAAAAATTTTCTTTCAATCTTATTATAATTTTCTCTTACCTCTTTGTATTCATTTTCAATATTAGCAAGATATTCACCTTTTAATTTGGGATTGGTAAGACTTTTACAAACATCTACACTTTTTGAAGCATCCTTCACATATACTGTTTTTCCCTTATAATTTGTTTCTATTTTAATTGCTGTATGCATTTTAGATGTAGCTGCCCCACCAATTAATAATGGCAAATCAAAATTGTTTTCCTCTAATTTTTGTGCAAGATAAGACATTTCTTCTAAAGATGGTGTTATAAGACCACTTACTCCAATTAATTCAACATCATACTCCATTGCCTTTTCAATTATTTCTTCTGTCGGAATCATAATACCCAAATCTATAATCTCAAATCCATTACATGATAAAACAAGTCCTGTTATATTTTTCCCTATATCATGAACATCACCTTTTACAGTTGCCATAAGAATTTTACTTTTTTTATTATCACTTTTAGCTTTAATTTCTTTTTCAATATGAGGTTTTAAAATTTCTACTGCATTTTTCATGACTCTTGCACTTTTTATAACCTGGGGTAAAAACATTTTACCATCCCCAAATAGTTCACCTACTTTATTCATACCCTTCATCAAAACTGTTTCTATTATAACAAGAGCTGATGGAATTTTTTCTCTAATTTCATCTAAATCTTTTTCTAAATAATTTGTTATACCTTTTACAATTGAATATTTTAATCTGTCTTCAACTGAATATTCTCTCCACTGATCCTTTTTTATTCTATCTTTTGATTTATTATCTTCTATCATATCAGTTGCATATTCTAATAATAGTGTTTGAGATTTTTTATCTTTGTTTAAAACTACATTTTCAACTATACCTAAAAAATCCTTTGGGATATCTTCATAAATCTTTATCATACCAGGATTTAAAATCCCCATATCAAGACCTGCATTAATAGCATGATATAAAAAAACTGAATGTATAGCTTCCCTTACAGGTTTATTTCCCCTAAATGAAAATGATAAATTGCTAATTCCGCCACTTACTTTAGCTCCTGGTAAATTAGCTTTTATCCACTTAACAGACTCTATAAAATCAACTCCATAATTATCATGTTCTTCAATACCTGTAGCTATAGTTAATATGTTTGGATCAAAAATTATGTCCAGAGGATTGAAATTAATTTCCTTTACCAGAATATCATATGCCCTTTTACAAATATTGATTTTTCTATTATAACTATCTGCTTGTCCATTTTCATCAAAAGCCATAACTACAACTGCTGCGCCAAAAGATTTTATTACTTTTGCTCTATTTAGAAACTCTTCTTCTCCTTCTTTTAAACTTATTGAGTTAACAATGGGTTTTCCCTGTATAGATTTCAAACCAACTTCCAGTACTTCCCATTTAGATGAATCTATCATAATAGGAACTTTTGAAATATCTGGCTCAGATGAAATTAATTTTAAAAAATACTCCATTTCAACTTTAGAGTCAAGCATTGCATCATCAAAATTAATGTCTATAACAAGTGCACCATTATCAACTTGATCCCTTGCTATTTCCAATGCTTCTTCATATTTCTTTTCTGATATAAGTCTTGCAAATTTTTTTGACCCAGCAACATTATTACGTTCTCCTATATTTAAAAAATTGTTTTCTTTCTTTAAAAATACAGGCTCTAATCCACAATAAACAGAATGTTTTTCTACCTTTTTTATTTTCCTTGGAATTCTTCCTTGAACTATATTTTTTATAGCTTTTATGTGTTCCGGTGTTGTTCCACAACATCCTCCAACAATATTTATAACCTCTTCTTTAACAAGTTGTTCTACATAAGATCCAGTAATTTCAGGTGTTTCATCATAGTCTCCTAAAGTATTCGGTAATCCAGCATTTGGATGAATACTTATATAAAGTTCTGTCTTTTTTGAGAGTTCAATTATATATGGTATTAACTCTTTTGCTCCAAAAGAGCAATTCAAACCAAAACTTATAATATTCTCATTTTCAATTGAATGAAGAAAAGCTTCCAGAGTTTGTCCCGATAATAATCTACCACTTTTGTCAATTATAGTAGCTGAAATCATTATTGGCATTATTATACCCTTTTCCATAAAAACTTCATTAGCTGCAATAACAGCCGATCTTGCAACTAATGAATCAAAAATTGTTTCTATCAACAATAAATCTACTTTTCCATCTACTAAGCCTTTAATTTGTTCTTTATAAGAATCTTTCATTTCATCAAATGTAACTTCTCTAAATGCAGGATCAGATGGGTTTGGTGATAATGATAAAGTTTTCGAAGTAGGTCCTATACTTCCTGCTATAAATAACTTGCTCCTATTTAAATTCAAATCATCTATTGCTTCATTGGCAAGCTCTGCAGACTTTTTATTTATTTGATAAACTAAATCATCTGTTTCATATTCTCTCTGTGATATTATACTTGCATTAAAAGTATTAGTCTCTATAATATCAGAACCTGCTTTTAAATATCTTTTATAAATATCTTTTATAAAATCAGGTTTGGTTAAATTTAAAAAATCATTATTACCTTTCAAAAGTATCTTAGAATCTTTTTTTATATCTCCTCTAAAATCATTTTCACTAAGTCCATATCCTTGTATTAATACTCCCATTGAACCATCTAATACTAATATTCTTTTTTCTAAATCATTTATAATTTTAAAATTTTTATTCATATGTTCCATTCCTTTATATTCATTTAAATTAACTTATTTTCATTATACATTATATTAAATACTTTTTAAATAGATTAGAGTAGATATAAATCAAAATATAATACCAAATTCTTTTCATCTGAAGTTCGCTTAAATCTTGCGAATTCATACTAGAGAATTGGAGTTTATTTTTTGGATATCCCTTAATTATCATCAATCATTATTTTAACTAAAGTTCCATTATCAAATCCTACCACAAAACTATCCTCATCAAATTTCATTATTTTAGTTATTTCTGCATCAAAATTTGTCTTACTTATAATTTTAAATTCATTTGTATCTATTATACTTAACTTATTTTTATTGGTTAAAACAATTTTTTCATCTGAATCAAAAATACAAATTTTATCTGAAGTTTCATCTAAGAAAATCTCTTTTTCAATTTCCCAGCTATCAGTACTATAAGCTCTAATAGTTGAATCAGAACATAATATAAACAATAATTCTTCTTCAGAAGTCACATCAAAACTTATTATTTCATAGTTATCATATAGTAAATCAAACTCTTTTTCTATTTTAAGATTATTTAAATCATATATAAATATTCTTCTTTCATTTTTTATTGTTAATACTAATTTCTCTTTTTCATTTAATATTATTAGATTTGATATTTTATTATCCATCTTAATAGTATTATCATTGCCAATAAAATACAATGTATCTTCAACTGCTGATAATACTTGATTATTTTTATATGGGACCATTTTATTACAATGCCCTTTTGTAGATATTTCAATATTCTTTCCTGTCAAAGTATCATTTTTAACTATTAAATCTTTCATTCCATATACAATATATCTTTCATCTTTAGAAATAGAGATTGTTTCAATCTTTTTAGTTTTATCATTATTATACAATACAAGACCACTTTTGTTAGCAAACCACATGATTGCCATTCCATCACTTGAAGAAGATACAACACAATCATATTTTTTAGAATATGACATATCAGTAATTTTATCAACATGTCCTATATTGACATGCATTATAGGTTGATTATCATTACTCCAAGAAAAAACATTTCCCTTACTTGTACCAACGTAAATAATTCCCATTCTAGGATGTATATCTAATGATGTTGCTAATAAATTTGAAGGATCATTTAATTTAGTTACATCAAAAGTTTTTAAATTTATATTAAAGATATTCTTTATTTTATTATTTTCTGCTATCATATATAGACTTTTACCATCAGGACTAAAAGTAATGTTTGAAATATTAGTATAATTAATTTTTTTAATTTCATTTAATTTGCTATCAAGTATTGTTAAATAGTCATTTACAACCACAATCAATGTATTTCCATCACCTTTTGCATAGATCTTTATATGTTTTGAAATCAGCCTTTTTTTAAATGAAATAACTTCTGTATCTAAATTAATAGCATTCAATCCATCCATTGTAGATATAATACCTTCATTCTCATTTATCCAATCAAATGAATTTATAGCTTTTTTTGTATCTATAACCTTAATAAAATTCAAATCTTCACTTCTATAAATACACATTTTGCCCTTCATATCAAATACTATAAATTTATTTCCATCCTTTGAATAACTAATACCTATTATATTTTCCATCAATCCTTTACTACCTGAAATCAGCTTTAGATTCTCAGACTTTTTTACATAACAAATATATAAAGCATTATTATCAAGGGCTGCTATTAATTTTTCATTAGATTCACTAAAATTAATATCTATAATGTTAGCTGGTAATTGTATTTCTTTTTTTATTTCACCATCACTACTAAAAATTATAATCCTTGAATCTCCTGCCACAGCACAATATTTTCCTGTTTTACTTACAGATATTTTATTTATATGTATTCCACTTGACCACAATTTATTACCATATTCATGTCTATTTAACTTAATTCCTTCATCCTTTTCTATTTTTTCTTTATTTAAAAGTTCTTTTACTTTCTTTATTAAATATATAGAAGATTTTTCAGATTTTGCAACATTAGCAGGTAATTGTCTATATATATCATTTGAATGATTTACGAATTCGCAAATAAAATCATCGATTATTTTATTATTATATGAAGCTGCATATGTAAATATTTCATTTAAATCACCTAAATTCAAAGAATCTGAAAATGAATATTTAAATCTTGTAATTGTTTTAAGATAATTAATAACATCCATTTCAAAACCTTCAATATTTTCATTTTCATCTGAAATCTTTTTCAAAATATTATGTTTAAATACTGCATTTTCATTCTTTAGAATAGTAATAAGTTTTTCCTTACCCTCTTTTTTATAAAACTCATTAACAAAAGGTACATCTAAATATATAATTTTAATATCTTCACCTAATTCTTCTAATAGTTCTTTTGCCTTTTTTCTAACTTCCATATATTCAAAATCTAAAAATACTTTTATATATTTAATACTTTCTTTGCCCATATTAAAAGCTAAAATTTCCATTGAATTATTAAATACCTTAATTACATTGTCTTTGTTGTCTAAAAGAATACTCAAAGATTTTTTTACTATTTCTAAATCTGAATCATTACCATTTATATATTTAGCATATTCTAAAATAAACCAATTAAAAATCCTCTTAGTATAATTTCCAAATTGTCTTTTATTAATTTTTTCTAAATACTTTATAACTTCTTTATCCCTTAAATCAATTAAAGCCAGTAAAGCTTTATTTCCTATAGGTGTATTTATCCACGGTTTAATAATAGGAATTAATTTTTCATCTGAAGTCTTAACAATATAGTCAAAAAGATAAGTTCCTATATTTTTGTAAAATATTTCTCTTTCTTTCTTAGATCCGTCAGAAGAATCATTTATTATTTTATTGTAGTAATCAAAGTATTTAATAACTATTTCTGTAGCTTTTTTACTTTTTACTTTTGATAATAAATTTAAAACTTTTATAAATTTAGCATTTGCTTTTTCATCAATAAATGTTTCTTCTTTTTTACAATCAGGTAACATATTAATAAGTCTTTCTTCAAAAGATTCATTATATATTTGTGGATAATACTCAAGTCCTATATTCAGAACAAATCTTTCTAAGTCATCAATTTTATCATTTACTATAAACCATATAACTTTTCTTTTAATATAGTCTAATCCAAACTCATAAATCTTTTGTGTATAAAAAAGTGGAGCTAATTTAGTATTTCTGTTCAACAATACTTCATAAACTTCATTTTTTTCCCTATTAGTATTAAGCATTTCCTTTTTTATATAGTCATATCTTAAAAAATCTTCCTCACAATCCTTTTGGAGATTTCTATAATACTCAAATAATTTTTCAATAATTTTTTTATCATCTATGTATTCCCAAATAACATTATCTAAATTTTTCCTATCTATATTTTCAAGTATTAAATTTACTTTATAATCATAACTAAAATTATCGTTTCCATTTGTATTTCTTGGAATAATTTTATTATTTTCAGTAATTTTCTTATGTTTAACTTTATTTTCACTATTATTATTATTAATACTATTTTTAATATTTTCATTTTTTTTATTTTCTTTATTTTCTTTATCTTTATTAATTTCGATACTATTTTCTTGCTTTTCCTCGTTTAGAATATCTTTACTATCAATAATTTCATTCGCTTTTATATCATTATTATTTTTAACTATATTCTTTTTTAATTCATTATTTTCATTAACTTTTTCTATCAAGTTTTTATCCTGTTCTTTTATTTTATTTTTATCTTCTTTTATTTTATCTTGACCTTCTTTTGTTTTATCTTGACCTTCTTTTGTTTTATCTTGACCTTCTTTTGTTTTATCTTTACCTTCTTTTATTTTATCTTGATCTTCTTTTGTTTTATCTTGATCTTCCTTTGTTTTATCTTGATCTTCTTTTGTTTTATCTTGATCTTCTTTTGTTTTTATTGTTTTAATACTTAATTCCTTATTTGGCATACTCATATCATTTTTCACATCCCGATATACTCTTTTTCCTTTATTATCTGGATCAAGATTTAATTTTAAGAACTCTGTTTTTACTAAATAAATATCATTTATTCTTCCTAAAGACTTTCTTCCATCAAGTAATTCTTTTATAAGTATTATAGTATCTCTTACCAGTGGAGATGGTATAATCTTTATTGATTCTAAATATTCATTTAAAACATCTATCTTATTAAAAAAGAAAAAATACCATATCCAATATATCGCTTTAAATGCAGGAGTTTTACTATTTACGGACTTAATCTGATCTTCTGATTTATTTATAGATTTTCTATCAATCACATTAAATATATCCCTAATTTTGTGTACGTCTTTTATTGAGTTTGCTTTTAATAGATTCACTATCCAAAGAGCTCTCCAATAAAGATAAACAGCCTCGGGAAAATAACTTCTATATGAAGGTTCAATCCCTGTATGTTCAACAACAGAATTAAATTGTTCTGGAAAATTAACTCTTTTTTCTATTAATTTCATTTGGCTTTTAAAATAATCTAATGGAATAGCCTCATCGTCACTTATATATTTTATTTTATCCAAAATAAAATTCGAAAAAATAAAACTTTCAATTGAATCTGAAAATAAAAATTCATAATTATTACTTTTATTATTTAAATATACAACTTCTACTTTATCGTTTCTACTAATATTAATATTCGCATAATATCTATCTTTATTTTCCATATAGCCCAGAAATATTGAATTCGTAAGAATTTCAATTATTGAAGAACTGCTACTGTTTTCTTGATCTTTTACTATAAGTTGTTCAAACAAATTTTTTCCTAAATTTAATTTTCTTGAAAGAAAAATTTCTGAAGGGTCTTTTAAACTCCATTGTCCAAAATTAATATCTGCTCCCTTTGCTATTATGTTTAGCAATTTTTTTAAACTCAATGGAATCTTAATATTAAATTGCTTTTCCATATCAACAACTTCATTTGAATCTTCAGAAATTTTTTTTCCAACACTATTAAGTAAAAATTTCTCAAAAACTTTTTCCAATTCTTTCTTGTCTATCATATGACCCCTCTTTTCAAAATATCAATTATAAAGCAATCCAACCGAAACTTAGGTTGCACTATAAAATAATTCTTTGGAGTTATTTGCTTTAATATGCAGTTAATAATTTATAGGTTTGTTTTCAGATGAATTATCTCAGAAAATCATAAAATTGATTGATATGCAAGGCTTAATCAAAAATTTCATAAGACAACCTTTTTCTGAAAATATCAATGGTTTCACGAATTTTCAAAAAAAGTTGACTAGTTTATTTTTTAATTCAGCCTAATAACTTTTGTACCTTTTGCACCCTCTAAATATAAATTCAACAAAAAAAATAAAAATCCTTCTAATATTAAAGGATTTTTATAATTGCATTGAAAATATATCTTTTAGATCATAAATTAATTTTTTATAAACTTATAATAAACAATACCTACAACTACTGCTAAAATTAATATTGGAACTATATATGCTATTATTGTTCTTAGGACATTATATATAATTACAATTAATATAATTGCTCCCAAAATTTTAATTATTGTCATAACTAAATCTTTAGTCTTCTCATCCATATAAACATTCCCCTCATTATAAATATAAAATCATTATACAATATTTTTCATTTT
>JBDMZA010000028.1:0-3887 GCA_039770155.1 Clostridiales bacterium | reverse complement strand
TAAGGCTTTTAATGTATTACTTATATTATATTTTTTTAAAATAAGTAACCCAACTGATACAATTAATGCAGATATTTCTAATGCCAACTCACTAAAATTTAACAATATAACATATAAAAAAATCAAAATAATTATTGGTAGCATAGAAAAAAGCAGTGACTTCAGATTTTCTTTTTTTGTAGTTTTTGAAACACTAACTTTTTTTTCAACATTTCTTATGCTAAAAATAATACCAATTAAAAAAGCAACTAACATAAATGGAATAAGCCTTAAAAATAAATCTAATTCAGATATATTCAATATTTTTGAAGCAATTATTATTCCTGGATATAGAATAAAGCCATCCATCCAAATATGTCTAAACCAGTAATTAATATATGCCTTATTAACATTACTTGAACTATTTCCAATTACATCATCAACAATAGGACATGAAAATCTTGCTCCTCCTGGTGATGGCAACATACCAATTACTATTGGCATAATAATTCCTGAAAATCTTACATCTAAAAATAAATTTTTTACACTTATAACAATATTATTTATCATACCTGAAGTTCTCATTATATTTTCTATTACAAGTATTAGATACATTATTAATAATAATGTAATAGTATTTACAGATATAAGAGCTTCAAAGGATTTTGAGAAATATTCACTGAAAGTTATTTTTGTAATCACTGCTACTCCAATAGAAGACATTAGCATTACAATACCAACATTCATTCCTTTTTTTAACATTATAAAAACTATCAACATTATTAGAATAAATACAACAATTCTTAGTTCCATATAATCACCTTTATTTCATAATAACAACTCAATACATTAGATTATTTTTATGATACTGTTTTTTAATATCCTAAATTAATTCTAAGGTATATTAAAATTATAAATGTTTTATTTTTTTTTACTTAATGTTTTCTATTATTTTTTATAAATAAATTAATGTTTTGTTTTTTTTGAACACAAAAATTCTTGATGTTGGTCACCTGATCTTTATCTTTCCAATAATCTAACAACACCATTATATCCATCAACTTCTAATAAATCTCCATCTTTAACAATATCCATAATACCAACAAGACCGCTTACACAAGGAATTCCGTATTCTCTAGCTATAATTCCACCATGTTGCAAAGGACCACCAATCTCCATAATAACACCAACAGCATTTGTAAATATTGGTGTCCAAGATGGTTCTGTCATTCTAGCTATTAATATTTCACCAGGATAAAGTGATTTTTCATAAGGTGAGTGAAGTACTTTTGCTTTACCAACTACTTTGCCAGGTGCTATTGAATCACCTATTATATCACCATCTTTTAATTCTAGTTTTGGCTTGTATATTTTTCCTCTACTATCTATAACAAGAGGCCATTCAGTAACATGTTCAACCTTTTTATAACCTTCAAGATTCTTTTCCCTTACTTTCATCAAATCAAATTTGTGATCTCTTTGTGCTCTTGATATTTCATCGATTTTCAGGTCAAATATTTGATATTTATCTTCTAATCTACCCTCAATCACCCATTTTTCTCCTATCTCTAGACAGATTTTATGCAACATTGCATAAATACAGACAATCATATATTTAGGATGCTCTCTATACCCAAATGTTGCCTTAAGCTTCATTGCAGCTTTAACAAATTTTTTCTCTTTACCTTTTTCTTTGGAAATTTTAAGAAGCTTATTATAAACTTCTTCTCTTTTTTCTTCAACTGTCAAAATTTGGTTCTCATCTGTATTTATTTCAATCAGTTTATCATATAAAATACCTATGTCTTCATATATTCTCTTAGAAGCAACATCAATTTCTTTGAATCCACGTACAGAAAACTTCTCCATAAATTCGTCATATAGTTTCAAGAATTCACTAGAGTATTTTCTATTTTCAGCTTTCTTTACAAAATCTTCTCTTGAAGATACTTTTTTAAAATCACTTGTACATGCCATATAAAATAAAAGATTTCCCATCTCACTCGTAGGATTACCATCAAGATCCATGTTAAGAGCAATAAGTTCTGATTCTATATTTTCCCCTTTAAACATCTTTTTGATGGATCGTTGAGCTATCATACCGGCAAAAATAAGAGCTGTCTTACTCATTAAAGAATAAATATTAGTCACTATTACTTCTGAAATTTCTTTAAAATTAACATCTTTATTAAGTTTTCTTGTATTAATTATTATATTATCTGTAGTTCTTTTATAATCCTTAATAACCTCATTATAGTCTGCAAAAACTGATTTCAGCACAACCGGAAGCATACCAAGAAATATCTTGAAAGTTTTTTTCACAAATCCTTTTGTTCCATCTGGTCTACCTTTGTAAGGATGCTCATTTAGATTAATACCCTCAAATATTTTTTTTAAATTACCATCATAATTATCTAAAAATTTATTAGCATTCCTCTTCCCTGCAACCTTTTGATATGCTGTAATACTTATATATTCTCTTCCATAAATAGTTGGTGCTGTACCATTTACTTGAAAGCTCATCATACCACCCTTGATTATATAAAGCATTTCCGACCATAAGTTCATACCGAGTACACTCATAGGTTCATCAAATCCTTGTGTTAAAATCATCAGATCTATATAAAATCTTTTAGATTCACCTGGTTTAGTCAGAAATTCTTTAAAGAAAGGTAAGTAAGTTGTAATTGGTCTAGATTGAAGTAAATATAACACATCATTCTCAAAAGCCCACTCTATATCCATAGGCTTGCCATAATGTTTTTCACAATTTTTAATCAATGTTGAAAGTTTTACAATTTGCTCATCTGTGAGTGCTTGTTTATCTTTTTGAATATTTTCTTTTTCAATGATAGAACCATTTTCACCAATCCAAAGACCAACCTCTTTTGTATTAACTTTCTTTTCAATAATATTTTTTTTAACGAAATCATAAGTATACATATCTGGTGTTACAGTACCTGAAACAATAGTCTCACCTAAACCAAAACTGGCATTAATAACAACCTCATCATAAGCATTGTTAAGCGGATTAAGAGAAAATCCAACACCACTGACATCTGATTCTACTTGTCTTTGAATAATAATAGCAATAGAAGTATTTTGAAGTGTTAATCCATTCTTCTTTTTATAATCCATAACTCTATAATCAAAACAAGATGAGAAAGTCAATACAACTATTTTTTCGATATCATCTCTTTTTGTTCCCAAATAAGTTTCATACATACCTGCAAAAGATTTACCTTCAAGATCTTCTTCAGGAGAAGATGAACGAATAGCAAATATATGACCTTTAAGGCTACTTACATACTTATCAACTTCTTGTTGCTGTGCATCATCAAATCTCATACCTAATGCTATCGTTTTAACACTATCACAGTTTTCTTTTGTGGTACTAAGAAGTGCTGTCTTAAACTGTTCTGAACTTTTGACTGCCTCTAGCCAAGTTTTAAAAAACTCAACTGATAACACAATACCTTCTGGTACAGGAAATCCGGCATTAGTTGTCTCTATTAAAGCTTTTGCTTTACTCCCCACCTGTAATAACACAGGTATATTTTTTTCATTAAAATTATAGATCATAGTAGCCTCCTAATTGAGATTTTAATTGTATGAGTAACTATAATTACTTATAATTTACATTATATTCAATTTTTTAACTAGTTTCAAATTTTTATAAGATATCTACAAGTAAGGGATAGCCAAAAAATAAATATCCTTTACATTTAATTCAAATAATGATAAGTTAATCTCAATTCTAATATTTTCTAATAAATTATTAGTTAAAAATAATATTTACTTATAAGGCAGAGTCAAAAAATAAACTAGTCAACTTTTTTTGAAAATTCGTTAAACCATCGATATTTTCAGAAAAAAATTGTCTTATGAAATTTTTGATTATGCCTAAT
>JBDMZA010000027.1:0-3960 GCA_039770155.1 Clostridiales bacterium | reverse complement strand
CTAACAAAAATAATACATTGTATTTAAAATATATTTCCCTTCTTAATATAACCTTTATTCCAAAAATATCTATATTGCTATATAATAATATTAATTAAAATAGGAAGGATAAGAAATTAATGAAAAAATATAAACTAGTAATTTTTGATTTTGATTACACTCTAGCAGATGCATCAGATGGAATTTATGGAAGTATGGAATATGCATTTAAAAATTTAAATTTATCAGTTCCCTCTAAAAATGAAGTACTTCAATATGTAGGTCTATCATTAAATGACATGTTTAAAAAACTTACCAAAATAGATGATCCCATTTTATTGAACAACTTTTTAAAAAATTTCAGAAAAAAAGCTAATGAAATAATGACTAAAAATACAGTAATACTTAAGGAAACAAAACCCACTCTAATAAATATAAAAGGGAATAATATTTTATCAGCAATTGTATCAACTAAATATAGATTTAGAATACTAGAAGCTCTTAAAATAAATAATTTAGATAGTTATTTTAATTTAATTATTGGAGGAGAAGATGTAAATAATCTTAAACCTCATCCTGAAGGAATTTTAAAAGTTATTGAAAATCTAAATATTAATAAAGAAAATTGTCTTTATGTTGGCGACAGTACAGTTGATTCAGAAGCAGCAGAAAATGCTAAAGTTGATTTTATTGGTGTCCTCACAGGTAAAACAACTTCATCACAATTAAATAAATTTAAAAATATTTCTATCATAAAAAATTTATCAGAATTAAAAAATTATATTATTTACTAGTCAAGTCAACTTTTTTTGGAAATACATTTAAATATCAAATTTTCAAAAAAAGTTGACTAGTTTATTTTTTAATTCTACCGTATACCTTAGGATAGCCTAAAAAATAATATCCGATTCTTGTCATCTGAAATCCGCTTGAATCGTACGAATTCATTCTCGAGAATACGAATTTATTTTTTGCCTATCCCTTAACAATTATTATCTAATTCTCTCTGAATTTTAATTAACCTTTGATATTCTAATTCCAAAAACTCTTTATTTTCATTACTATGCGATAATTTTGATACAATTTCAGCCAGTTTCATATTAATCAATACTTTTTCTGTTTCATCATTTTTATTTTTCTTATTTATGTTGTATTCATAGTCATTTAAATTTCCACTAAAAGTTATTAATTTTTTATCTTTAATCATAAAAAGTATATTTCCTACCTTATTAATAAAGTCTTTATCATGAGATACAATTATAACAGTCCCTTCATAATTAATAAGAAATTCTTCTAATACCTCTAAAGTTTGTACATCCATATAATTTGTCGGCTCATCTAAAAATAATATATTTGCATCTGAAACAAATAATTTTGCCATTGATACCTTTATTCTCTCTCCACCACTTAAAACATTTACATTTTTGTATACATTATTTTTAGATATGTTAAATCTCGCCAGAACTGTTCTAACAATATATTCTTTTTGAACACTACTTTCCATAACATTTTCCAATACATTTTTATTAAAATCTAAATTTCGAAAATCCTGATAATAATAACCAATTTTAGCTTTTGGTACTATTTTAATATTTTCATTTTGATTGTAAATAAGATTTAAAAGTGTTGTTTTTCCCGATCCATTCTCTCCATAAATTATAATCTTTGATTTATTAAGAACTTCAAATTCAACATCCTGAAAAATATTTCTGGGTCCATAATTAAAACTCATTTTCTTTGAATATATTAATACTTTATTTTTAGGTGGATTCGTTGCTGTAAAATCAATTTTTACATTCTTTATTTCTTTTGGTTTTTCAATTTTTTCTAGTTTTTCTAGTCTTGTCTTTAAACTATTAACTGCATTATTTACTTTTTCCTGTTTTTCTGTCACTTTTCTTTTATGAAGTCTTGCTTCCGAATTACCCATTCTTTTTGGAGTTTTTTTCATTGATTTTGATTTTTTCTTTCTCCCAATTACAGCACTTTCTAAATGTAATTTCTCCTCAATATAATTATTATATTCATTTTCATTATTTTTAAATTCAATTTCTTTTTGTTTTTTATACTCTGAATAATTACCACTATAAAATTTTAATTCTCCATCTTCTATTTCAATTATTTTATTACAGAGTTTATTTAAAATATTTCTGTCATGGCTTATTATAACAAGTGTATCAACCATCAATAATTTTCTCGTCAATAATTCAATACTTCCATAGTCCAAATTTGATGTAGGTTCATCTGCAAAAACAATTCTATTATTTTTGCTTAATGCATTTACAATCTTTATTTTTGTTTCTTCTCCCCCACTTATAGAATTTCTAGAAATAAATTTTGTTAAATTAAATTCTTTTAATATTTTTCCATTAGAATTTATCTCTTCTTTTGAAAACTGTTTAATATATGAAAAATCCGAATAATGTTTAACATTACCCTTTTCAAAATCAATTCTAGAAGCTAATATATCTAATAAAGTTGATTTACCCACCCCATTAATACCAACTATACCAATTTTTTCTCCTGAATATATTTTTAAATTTTTAACCTTTATGATCAATCGTTCTCCATAATATTTTTCTATATTATTCGCCTCTAAAATAAGCATAAAAAAATCTCTCCTTAAATAACATTATTTAATAATGTACTGGAAAGCTTATGATAACCTAAAAAATAATACCGAATTCATACTCGAGAATCAGAGTTTATTTTTTGGCTATCCCTTAGTCAGTAAATATAGACTTATAGAAAACCAAAGTTTATTCTTTTACAATACTATCTTCAAAATAATCAACTAAAACTAATCAGTTTATACTTAAAAATACTCACAGCTAACTCAGTACAAAATAAAATTTAATTTTATATTTAACTAAATTAGCAAATTCTCATTCTTAAATACCTTTACCTTTCATTTATTTGATTTAATAGATTTATTATACATCAATCTTTATTTTTTTTGAACACCTTTTTTTGAACATTTGTTAAACCATCAATATTTTAATAAAAAAATTGTCTTATGAAATTTTTGATTATATCTAATCAAAAAAACAAGTTAGATATTTTTCCAATTCTAACTTGTTTTCACTAGTTATTTTAATAATCTACAAATTTAATACTATTTATAGCATACCTTGTATAATCAAGTCTTAAATTTTTCAAAGATTCATCTGTATCAACAAAGTACATTGTCTTTATACTAAAAATCGAATCATCATTTTTTACATAATACTTAAACTCACAAGAATTATAAGAATCATCTCTATCTCTTGTATCTTCTTCAAAATAATATAATAATAAATCATCTAGTCCATTAACAGAAGCTTTTTCATCAGTATACTTTTTTATTTCATAGTTTTTATCTTCATAAATTTCAGAAGCTTCTTTTAATGTTTCACTTATTTCAGTTGAAATTGTAAAACACTCATAATCATCATCTGTTGAAATATAAATAGTATAAACATCATCATCTGGTTTTACATAGTCTGATATTTTTTCATTTCCCTCTAATTTTACCGCATCGCCATCGCCTGGTAAAAGAAAATCAATATTAGCTTCTTTAGGATATTTAAACTCCATACCTTTGAATACATCAGTTTTATATTCCTTATCTACAATTTTACTATCGCTGTATGCTAAGGCATCTGTTGCAGATATTTTATTTGTACGACTATTTGCTATTGCTAGTATACCAATACCTATTAATACTATAACTAAGAAACTTATTATGCCGCATCCAATTAAAACATATTTTAAAGTACTATTATTTTTTTTTGCTTTTGACCCTAAATTATTGTTTTTATTCAAATCAATATTATTTCCAAATTGATTTTGATTATTCATATTATTGAAATTATTTTGATTTTGTTGATTGTAATTATTATAACTATTTTGATTTTGCTGATTATTTAAATTTCTATTATAACTGTTCTGGTTCTGTTGACTATTTGAACTATTATTGAAATTATTTTGATTTTGCTGATT
>JBDMZA010000026.1:0-4713 GCA_039770155.1 Clostridiales bacterium | reverse complement strand
TTTTCTAGAGCATGACAAATATTAATACCAAGTCTAATTGAATCATTTTCAGCGAATTGTTTTTTTTGCATAATTTTAGATATAGGATGAAGGTATTCAGTTTTTATAAGAATATGCCACATCTTATTTTTGAATACTAAATGATCTTGATATGTTAAAATATTGGTAAAACTACTTAACTTATATAATTTTTGAATTTTATTTATTATTTTATTTATTGATTTGTCTGACATTTTATCATCGATGGAAATTATTTTAACTGCAGCTACTTGTTTATAACCCCATTCTTCTCTTGATATTTTAAATACTTCTCCATCATTACCAACCCCCAATGATTCATTGAAATACCATTTTCCCCATAATGGCTCATAATCATAAATATATTTTTTCAAAATTTAACACCCCAAATTTAAAAATAGTATCATGTAATTTTATACATATTATACCACAAATATTAATAAGCAGAATAGTTTTTAAGTTATAAGAGAAAATACTATAATTGTACAAATTTAATAATAAAATCTGTTATTAATTAATTTATTAAAAGTAAAAAATTTGCTACATATGTCATTAATTTTAATTTTAATTTTGTTCTAACTTTTTTAGTTAATAAATGATTCAAAAGAGCCATGTCATCCGCACGTGTAAAATTATTCCTTATTACTAAAATACCAAAAACTATTGAGAAAATCTTTTCGCCCCATCCGCCATTAATTGTAAAATATACAGTATATGTAAGTGAAATTAGAATATTTATTAGTCTGAAACCTAATAATATATCAAAACTAAGTATAGAAGTATATTTCATTATATTTTTAATTTTCTCATATTTAGGACTGGTAAAAAAATATTGGGGAAATATCTTAAAACTATTAAAACAAAGAAAAAACTATTATGAATTATAAAATAGAAAAGATAAGGAGAACCTAAAAAATAATACCAAATTCTTTTCGTCTGGGGTTCGCTTAAATCATGCGAATTCATACTCGAGAATTGGAGTTTATTTTTTGGATATCCCTAAGTGATGAAAAAATAATAAATAAAATGGTTTAATTGGTTAAGATAAATGTTAGTAAAAAGTTCGAGAGGTGTTTTTTGACTTTTAATCATAATATTTTTCTAATTTATTCTACATAAATATATATTAATTAAATTTTATTACATTCGATATATTAATTGATATCTAAAATATATAAATAATAAATCAAGTTAACAAACTAATAAAAACTGAATTATAGTTAAATAAAATATTTAGGAGGAAATTTATGCTCACAAAATCAAAAATTAAAACCAAATCAGATGTTAAGAACGATTTTTATTTTGATGGAAAGAACTATCAAAAGGGTACTCATTATACCTGCCTTGATTATGTTCCTGTTTCGAATTTTACTCCATTGAGCGGAACTAATTGGTGGAGATTAAATAATATTGTGAATGCAAGCATACAAAAAAACAAGGTTGATATTGAAGTAGAATGTGTAAAATGTGACGATATTACTTTAACTCAAAATAAAGTTCTTAGAATTGAAGTTATTTCATACGATAGAAATATATATCGTGTTCGATTTAATCAATATGCTGAAGAATTTTCAGATTATGATATAAAAGAAAATGAATTTGGTCCAATAACAAGATCACAATTAAACTGGATACAAAATCAAAACTCTAAATCTGCAAATATTCATTTTGATGGTAAAAGTGTAATAATACAATTAAAAGATGTAAATTTAACATTAAGTCAAAATTGTTTTATGACAGTAAAAAATAAAAAAGGCGAAATAATACATCAGGATGGTTGGGTAAATCCACCAAATATCGATAATAATTCAAAACCACAGGGAATTGTATTTGTTGATCAAGAAAATGGATCAGCTTCTGCTGTCATAAAAAACTTAAACAAGGATCAATCAGGAAATAAACCTAATTTTTATGGGTGTGCAGAAACTCAAAACTATTATGAAACTGGAGACAACAAACAAAATCATTCATCAAGTCTTGACCATAAAGGACAAGCAGTATCATTTTTCAACTATGATAATTATGAAATGGACCAAGAAGAATTAAAACCTGTTAATGAAAAGTTAAGTGAGTCAAACTCAGAACAACCTTTTATTCCTCAGTATGTTACTGCACCTTTTTTTATTGAGTATCCTGATAATTTAAATTATGCATATGGATTTTTATTAGATAATGTATCTCAAAGTTATATGAATTTTGGAAATAGAGAATATACTGGAGCAATAGATCCCGAAACTACAAAGAATTTAGACAATGTATATTATGTTGGAGCACAATACCCTGAATTAGATTACTATCTTATTTTTCCTTCAGATAACAATGGTGGAGATAATCAAAAATTACTAGCAAGTATAATTGATAATTATACAATATTAACAGGAAAAGAAAATAAACAAGAAACAAAATTGAATCTAAGAGGTGCAATGCCTCCGAAATATATATTTGGATTTTTTCAAGGGGTATATGGATTTACAGGTTTGGACAGTGGAAATTGGTCAGTAAAATCAGTTGTAGATGGTTATAGAGAAAGTAATATCCCATTAGAAGGTCTTGCAATAGATGTTGACGTTCAAAATGAATATGAAGTTTTCACAACCAATGGTGCATTCTGGGATAGTGGAATTGTTGGTCAAGGCGATTCTGTATTTCAATGGGCTCATAAACAAGATTTAGTATGCCAAACAAATATTACTAACTTCATCAGAAATGATAAAGAGAATTATAAAGTATATAATACTATAACAGATTCAAAATTATACACTGAATGTTCGAAATTTATAGATTATAAAAATCAAGGAGAGGGTAGTCCATACACAGCTTTACTTCCATACACTGGTACGACGGCTATATTCCCTCATTTTGGTAATCCAAAAACACCTGAGTGGTGGGGACGAAATTACTGGGATAAAAACCAATTGGATTATCCACTACTTACTATTGGATTAGATTTTGTATGGCAAGATATGACAGTACCTGCTATGAGTCCACATATTTTAGGCAATAGTGTATATAATCAATCTTACAATAATATACCTGGAAATAATGATTTAACATCTGGAATTTTTAACTGGAAGACATATCATGGACAACAGTTATATGGTGATCCTAGATATCCTGGAACATTATTACCATATATTGCAATTAGAAATCTTCATGCATATATGGAATGTAAAGCCACCTATGAACATGGCTTAACTATTAAAGATAATTATCCTACAAAATTTCAAAGAAGTTATATAATTTCTAGAGGTGGATATACTGGATTAGCCCACTTTGGAGGATTTTGGACTGGAGATAATGTATCGGGATGGAAATATATGCAAATTGAAATACCAAAAGTTTTGAATTTGAGTTTATGTGGATTTCCAATTACAGGTTCAGATGTAGGTGGATTTGCTCCTTCCTCTAGTGAAGACTATAATCACTGTCAGGAGCATTTAATGGTAAGATGGGTACAAGCAGCTTGCCTATTACCATGGTTTAGAGATCATTATGTCAATTTCAATCATGGTGGAAAAGCATTCCAAGAGATTTATAAATTTGATTGGGATTATAATGGTAGAAGCTATTCAGATATAATGAATGATTTCGTAAAAATGAGAATTAGATTTCATCATGTATTATATGATTCAATGTATAAATTCTGTCAAACTGGTCTCCCACCTGTTAAACCAACTTGTCTATATGAAGGAGGAAGTAATTCACCAGAAACTATGAAAGGATTTGTAGATTGTCAAGATTCTCAATACTTTATTGGTGATGAGTACATAATGCTAGCACCAGCGATGGAAGATGAAAATTGTGAAACATTAACAGACCACACAGCCAGCAATTATCCTGCTACTATCAAAAATCATCCTATTTGGATACCTAATGTTAAAAAGTGGTTTCCATATGATGCAGCATCAGATGGTCCTTGTAATCCTCATAATAATTTTTCACCAACCGAAGGTAGTTTTGGTTACTATCAAGGAGATGGATGCTCTCATAACTTCACAGTACCACTTGAAAAAATGCCTGTATTTATAAGAGAAGGTGCAATTATACCAACAAGAATCACAAGAGATGGCTCAGTTAAAAATATTCAACAATTGGATAAAGATAATGAACCATTTGTATTTGATATTTGGCCATCAAAGATTAATTCAAATTATCAGTGTTATTTTGATGATTCAGGTGAAACTAGAGAAGCTGAATTAAATGGAAATTATTCACTTATAACTTTGAATCAATCAATTAATGATGATAATTGGAGTATTGATTTTTCATGTAATTATAATAAATATGAATTACCAGAAAGTTTGTACTTAAGATTAAGAGCTTCAGAAAATGGAAATGTTTATGATAATAAAAATAATAAGTACATTAAAACAACTAGTTTACAAAATCTTTTTAATCAAAATAAATATTCATACTTTTATGATACTAATAAAAATGAACTTTGGATTAAATTAAACTCTGAAAATCTTGATAAACTTAAACTAACAAAAGAAGGATTATTTAATATAATTGAATTGTCACTTTAAATAGGGTCAAAATAAAAATAAAAATAACTTACGATTACGCATGGATCGTAAGTTATTTTTATATGAACTATTTAGATAAGGGATATCCAAAAAATAAACTCTAATTCTCGAGTATGAATTCGCATGATTTAAGCGAACTTCAGACGAAAAGAATTTGGTATTATTTTTT
>JBDMZA010000025.1:0-7864 GCA_039770155.1 Clostridiales bacterium | reverse complement strand
GAATGTTTTTAATAATTAAATATTAAAGTATTATATTAATGGCTACATGATTTGTTTTTCCATGTAGTTTTTATTTTTAGTTAGGCATAATCAAAAAATAAACTCTAATTCTCGAGTATGAATTCGCACGATTTAAGCGAACTTTAGACGAAAAGAATTCGGTATTATTTTTTAGGCTCTCCTAAACTAATAATAAAATATAAATATTGCAAGTATAAAATTTCCAGTTGTAAAAAGTACAATTCTCAATAAAAAACTTAGTATTTCTAACTAAAAAAACAGATTAAAAATAATATACCATTCCTAATCTGCTCTTAAATTTAATTAAATATATATCCTGTCATTGATATACATCCAAAGTCATATCCTTTGTTAAACACTGTCACCTGATCCGTTTCAGTTACAGAACCTAATAGATTCAACAATGGATAATAGTGATCTGGAGTAGGCACTGACATTAATGCATCTTTACCAAATTCTCTATAATCAATACACTTATCATATTCATTATTCATAATAGCATTTTCTATATAATCATCAAAGGAAACTGCCCAAGAATATAAATGAGACTTATCTGGAGTCATCGTGCTAATGTTATGAACAATATTTCCACTGGCTAGAATCATATATCCAAGATACCTTAATCTGGTAAGAACTTTACCTAATTCATATTGTTCTTTAGGGCTTTTATTACCATCTACACTTAATTGCACAACTGGTATATTTCCCTCAGGATACATATGCACTAATACATACCATGCACCATGATCAATTCCCCAACTATTATCAATAATAACATAATCACCTAATGCTTCTTCAACTTCTTTTGTTAATAATTTGTCTCCTTTAACAGAATATTTCAGTGAATATAAACGTTTTGTGAAACCGTACATATCGTCTTTTTTTTGAGGTTTATCAATATTCTGTACTCGATTACCTTTAGTATACCAATGAGCTGATATCATAAGAATCGCCTTTGGTTTAAAAAGTTTCCCAATTCTACTCCACTCCTTGGTATATTCATTTATCTCAATTGCATTCACTGGACTACCATGTCCAACAAAAATTCCGGGCATTTTCATCGCTTTCACCCCTTATACTCTTTAGGAGAACCAAAAAATAATACCAAATTCTTTTCATCTGAAATTCGCTTAAATCATGCGAATTCATGCTCGATAATTAGAGTTTATTTTTTGGATATCATTTAGCTTCGAATATACCATCCACTTGTTTATAGAAAGCTTTTAATTTATCTTCTGATGATTTACCTGGTACTGCTACGCCTTCTAAAAGCAATGTTTTAACATCCGCAATACCCACAAATCCAAGTATAGTTTTAAGATAATTGCTTCCATGTTCCATACTAGCTGTTGGACCACTACTATAATATCCCCCTGAAGCTTGTATAAGTAAAGCTTTTTTGCCTTCAATTAAACCTACTGGCCCTGTTTCTGTATACTTGAAGGTTTTACCAGCAATCACTATATTATCTATAAAAGCTTTTAACATTGGTGGAATTCCAAAGTTCCATAAAGGTGTTACAATAACATACTCGTCAGTGTTTTTAAACATCTCTAATATCTCATTCATACGTGCCACTTTATTCTGTTGGTTTTTAGAAAGGTCATTAAAATTAGTACCACTTCCTAATTCTCTCCATGCACCAAGAACATCTTCGTCGATTAAAGGTACATATTCTTCGTATATGTTAAATATACTAACATCAAGGTTATCATCATTCTCATGTAAATATTTCAAATAGTAATTACCTACTCTTTTGCTAAATGATAAGTCTTCTGATTGTGGGTTTCCATTTATATATAGTAATTTTTTCATCATAAATCCTCCTAAGATTATCATCGATATTTTAGAAAATCCTAAAAAACAGTATCACATTTTCCAAATCTGAGAATCACTTAAATCAGGTGATTCATTATTTTAAAATGTAGATTTTTTTGGATGCCCCTTATCGATTCTATTATTTATTTGTTATTTTATTAATATAATTTCCATCTCTTTATATCTCAAATTTAATTATTTCAATTTTAAGATATATGTGCAAAAATAAAATTCTTCACTTACTTTTTATCTAAACCTTTTCCAACAATCTTCATATATTCAATTGTTTCTCTAATCACTTCGTCATCAATACTTTCAAAAACTTCTTCCATATGAATCATATGTTTATCCATTACTACTGACCATTGTTTTTTACCAATTTCAGTAAAATCAATATAGATTTTTCGTCGGTCTTTCGGACATCTAACTCTTCTAATAATATCACGTTTTTCAAGTTTATCTATAGTATAAGTCATATTACCTGAAGTCATTGTAATTCTTACACCTATATCTTGTATAGTCAGCTTTCCATGTGCTGCAATTGAATACATAATAAGAAATTCTGTTTTATTAAAGCCAAGATCCTTAATATAATTCTCTACTTTACCAACAATAACTGCATTCATCTTACTCATAACAATCATAAATTTTATTGGCAAAAAATCATTAAATTCAGTCATATCCATTATGTATTCCTCTTTTCAAATAACTTTTTTAAACAATATCTTAAATTTAAGATAATTAAATTTTAACCTATTTAAGAACGGTTGTCAATATCTTTTTGGTTTTTATTTCTAAACTAACTTAATCCTCTCCTTTTTTAGTGATCTTTTGATTCTCTGATTAGAAAAAAATATTTATAACTGAGCAAGTATAAACTTTTTAATATATTATACATATATTTACATTAATGTGTTTAAAAATCTATAAAGTTGCAAAATAACACACTAAAATTTACCAATTAGATTATTAGTGAGTTATAGCTTAATTATTTACTAATATATTAATAATTTTAGTTAATCAAAACCCAGAAAATTACGACTGGAAAATATCAGGTTATAAAAACGCAACTTTATAGTTTAAAAATATTTAGCCTGACAATATTTGGATTGTTTCCTCCACATGATTAACCTTTAAAATAACTCGGATTATTTTTATTATATTTCAACCAAATTTCATCACATTTTGCAAGCACAAAATCATCAAGTTTCTTTCCATTAACTGCAGCAATATTTTCTTCTAACTGCTTCAGTTTGCTAACTCCCGATATTGCAGAATCAACAAATTCATGTGACAAGCACCATTTCATTGAAAGTTCTAATAATGACATACTATTTTTCTGTGCCAAATCAGTTAAATCATCAACTGCATTAAAATTATCTTTATTCCAATAGCGTTCTTTATAATTTGGTTTCAATGTAAATCTTGTATTTTTAATATAACCATTATATTTATATTTTCCAGTTAATAATCCACCTGCAATAGGATTATAAATTGTCATTCCAATTTTATATTCTTTAATAAATGGAATTAGTTCCTTTTCTACCTCTCTTGTTATAAGATTATACATATTCTGTGTCACAATAGGAAAAATATAATTTTTAAGTTCACTCTTCCAATAAATTTCACATATTTTCCATGCTGGATAATTACTTATTCCTATATATCTTACTTTTCCTGACCGAACAAGAAAAGTCATTGTATCCATTGTTTCCTCAATATTTGTATTATTATCCATTGCATGTAAATAGTACAAATCAATATAATCAGTATTTAAATTTTTTAAACTTTTATCAATTTGTTTTAAAATATGTCTTCTATTTAAACCATAATTATTAATTTCAGTTCCACTTTTAAATCTTACTTTTGTTGCAATAATTAACTTTTCTCTTAAATTTTTTATTCCTTTTCCTACTATTTTTTCGCTTTCTCCATCATTATACGCATCTGCTGTGTCAATAAAATTTATTCCATTTTCAATGGCATAATCTAATATTTTCAAACTCTCATTTTCATCAGTTTGCCCTCCAAATGTCATAGTTCCAAGACATATCTCAGATACTTTTATTCCTGTTCCTTTCATTTTTCTATATTGCATCATTAATACCACCTATTATTTATTTTTTTATCATAACATCATCAATAAGTCCATACTCTTTTGCTTCTTTAGCATTCATATAATAATCTCTCTCCATATCATTTTCGATTTCTTCTAAAGTTTTGTTTGTTAATTCACTATATATTCTATTTAATTTTGATTTAGTTCTAAGAAGCCATTCAGAATGAATTTTTATATCAGTAGCTTGCCCCTTTATTCCGCCATCCATCCAAGGTTGGTGAATTAGTATTTCACTATTTGGCAGTGCATATCTTTTTCCTTTTGTTCCAGCAGTAAGTAAAAGCGAACCTGCACTCGCCGCCATACCTATACAGATAGTTGATACATCAGATTTGATATGTCTCATTGTATCAAAAATTGCAAAACCTGAAGTAACTGAACCACCAGGACTATTAATATAGAAATTAATATCCTTATCAGGGTCATCAGCTTCCAAAAATAACATTTGGGCAATAATTAAACTTGCAGTAGTATCATTGATAATTTCACTTAAAACAATAATTCTATCATTTAAAAGTCTTGAATAGATATCATAAGACCTTTCACCTTTATTTGTTTGTTCGACAACAATAGGTACCATACTCATAAAATACAGACCTCCCCTAATTTTTATTATAAACAAAAAACAAATAATCATTTTCGAGTATCAAAATATATTATTTTTTTAGATTATCTTTAGGCAGCCATAGAAAATATATTTGAACATTTTATTTGATTTTTGAATTTTCTATAATCTCTTGGAGTTTTACCATATAATTTTTTAAATGCCCTTGAAAAAGATTCTTCTGAACCAAATTGGCAGTCTAAAGCTATATCAGTAATTTTCTCGTCTGTATTTTCAAGACTTTCTGCAGCTTTTTCTAATCTTAAATTTTGCACATACTTCATTACTGATATACCCATATCTTTTTTAAATAGTCTGTGAAAGTGAAATTCAGAAAAATGGGCTTGTTTTGCAATTTCATTTAATCTAAGATTTTCGCATAAATTCTTTTTTATATAATCTATGGAATTTTGAATTTGCATTTTGTAATCCATATAAATCCTCCCAAATAAATCTATTAGGATAACTTAAAAAAACAATATTACATTCTCTTTGACTAAAAATTACTTAAATTGGCTTGCATAGACAAATAATTTAGTAAATTGAAATAAAAATTTATTTTTTTGATTATCCATTAATTATTATATTAGATTTTAAAACAGATTACCTGATTCTACTTGCTATAAAAAAAACTATATAACTTTATTTTGCTGTCCCTGACACATACTGTTAACTACGCTAATATGCAAAATTTCTGCATCCATATTTATTGTATCAGTTTTAGCTCTTATCTTATTGCCTAAAAGTTTTCTATCCTATACTTTATCTATATATAAACTATTTTTTTCTTTTTGATTATCAATTTTACTATAATTAACTACCTATTCAAATATATACAATTATAATAGTAATTAATTATTATATTTATATTAATTTTTATCTTGTTGCGATCTAATTGTCTAAGTATTTAGCTGCTTTAGGAAGCCATAAAAAATAATATCATATTTTCAAAAGATGAAAGTCACTAAAATCACGTACCTCATTTAGTAAAATTTATGTTTAAAAATTCAAATTTTGTGTAAATATAATATATAAAGAAAAATCAAAATGTATTAATCTTTAAATATATAAACTTGAGGAAAGCATATGAAAAGACAAATGTGGACAAACAAATTAAAAATTAATGCGACACCAATTTTTACAAAATCTATATTTCAGCTTGCTAATACTATAATACCTTATCTTTTTTTAATGGCAGTATCTGTAATATTTATTAAAAAAGATTTTCCTTTTTGGACTATATTATTACTTATTCCAATAGAAAGCTGTTTCTTTGTTAGAATTTTTATTTTAATGCATGACTGTTCACATGAATCATTTCTAAAATCTGAAAAAGCTACAACAATTGTTGGACACATTTTAGGAATTTTTTCATTTACATCATTCTATAACTGGAAACAATCTCATCAAATTCACCATGCTACAACTGGAAATCTTGATAAACGTGGTGTTGGTGATATAATGACAATGACTGTTAATGAATATAAATCTTTAAGTAAATTTAAAAAACTTACATACAGACTATATAGAAATCCTATAACACTTTTTTTATTTGGACCATTTTATGTCTTTATCTTTCGCCAAAGATTCCCAACCAAATTAAATAATCGAAAAGAAATTATGAGTATATTTGCAACAAATATATTACTTGCTATTATTATAACAACAATGCATTTTACTATTGGACTTAAAGTATATATTGCTGTTCAACTGCCAGTTTTCTTTATAGGTGGTTCTTTTGGAATTTGGCTATTTTATATACAACATCAATTTGAAGATGCATATTGGGAACATAATAATAGTTGGGATATTTTTAGTGCTTCAATGGAAGGAAGCTCATATTATAAATTTCCAAAAATTCTTCAATGGTTTACTGGAAATATCGGACTTCACAATTTACATCATTTAAGTCCAAGAATTCCTAATTATAATCTAGTTAATTCATTTAAAGAAATTCCAGCATCATATAAAATGAATAAATTTACTATGTTATACGGTTTAAAATCAATTTTTTTAATACTTTGGGATGAAAACTCGAAAAAACTTATTGATTTTTATCAATTTAAAAAATTGTAACCAGTAAAAACAAACTGCTAAACTAAGGAATATCAAAAAAATAAACTCTAATTCTCGAGTATAAATTCGCACAATTTAATCGAACTTCAGACGAAAAGAATTCGGTATTATTTTTTAGGCTCTCTTAAATATGTTTTGTTAAATTTCCCTTTTTAACAAGTCCCTTAAAATCATCCTGCTTTAATATTTCATAAACTACTATAGCTACAGAATTTGAAAGATTCAAAGACCTCATTTTTTCTGCAATTGGTATTCTTATACTATTTTTTTCGTTATTTCTCACCAATTCTTCTGGTAACCCTTTTGATTCTTTTCCAAATAAAATAAAGGGATTTTCTTTATATTCCATACTAGTATAGGTGTTTGCTGCTTTTGTTGTGGAATAAAATAGATTAGCACTTTTATTTTTATCAAAAAAATCTTTTAGTGATTCATAATAGTTTATCTCTGCTAAATTCCAGTAATCAAGACCTGCTCTCTTTAAATGTTTATCACTAACAGAAAATCCAAATGGTTTAATTAAGTGTAATTTTGAATTTGTCGCAACACATAATCTAACAATATTTCCAGTATTTTGAGGTATTTCTGGTTCAACTAAAACTATATTTATTGACATTTTTCTATTAACCTTTCAAATATTTTTCCTTATTGTATTATCATAACATATAAAAAATACAGAGAAAACCAATAACTTTTCACCAAACTTTTTCAGTAATTTAAGTATTAAAATAATAAATCACATAATTTTAGCTTTTAAAATTGAAAGATGTAATTCCTATCTTATTTTATGCGAGAAGTTATAAAATCTCTAATACTACGATGTACATAAAATGATAATTCATTTAATGTTACAATATTCTATTCAATATTTTTTCAAAAATATATCCATATACTACTTAAATTTTTACTTTATATTTGTGACACAATTAATATGATCATCCTTATAATTTCAGATACTCCTTGTTTAAAGAACACATTTTTCAAATTTCACCTTTATTAAAATAAAATCTTTGACTTTTTCCATTGCTGATTTTGTAATATTTCAATGTTTTATTTTCTAATTTTAGATATTACCGTCTTTAGATTCTCTCATTTCATTTTGTAACTGTTTTAATTCTTCTATACTCAAACCTGTCATTTCTGAAATTATTTCTAAAGAAATCCCTTTATTTATTCCATTATTTGCTGTTTTTAAAATTCCTCTTTTTTCTCCTATTTTTTCTCCT
>JBDMZA010000024.1:0-3670 GCA_039770155.1 Clostridiales bacterium | reverse complement strand
TATTATTAATAATGGACATCCAAAAAATAATATATAATTCTTTTTATACTCAAGGAATTATTTGTTTTTTTGATATCCCTAAATGGAGGAATTATGGTTGGTTTTACTACATCTGTACCTATTGAGGTAATACTTGCAGCTAATTGTAAACCTGTTGATTTAAATAATATTTTTATAAGTGATAAAAATTCAGATATATTATTAGAAAAAGCAGAAACTAAAGGATTTCCAAGAAATACATGTTCATGGATTAAAGGTATTTACAGTGTTATAAAAAGTAATAAAGAAATTAATAAAGTTATTAACGTTGTTGAAGGTGATTGTTCAAATACTAAGGCATTAATGGAAGTATTAGAGTATGATGGTATAGAATGTATATCATTTGCATATCCAAAAAAAAGAGATTATTTATTGATGAAATCAGAAATTGAAAACTTGTGTAAATATTTAAATGTGAGTATTGAAAAAGCAAATTTAATGAAAAAAAAATTATATCAAATAAGAAAAGATATAAAGTATTTTGATGAACTAACTTGGAAACACAATAAAGTTAATGGGTTTGAAAATCATTATTGGTTAGTATCATCAAGTGATTATTTTGGAGATATTTTAACATATAGTGAGTTACTTAAAGCAGCTATAAAAAAAGCAGAAAATAGCAAAAGCTTAGATGAAAGAGTCAGATTAGGTTATATTGGTGTACCACCAATATTTAATGATATATATGAAGTTGTTGAATCATTTGATGCCAGAGTTGTATTTAATGAAGTTCAAAGACAATTTACAATGTATGATAGTAATGATGAAAATGATATAGTTAAAGAATATTTAAACTATACATATCCATATGATTTAAAGGCTAGGCTTTTAGACATTAAGGAACAAATTAAAAAACGAGAAATTAATGGAATAATACATTATACTCAATCCTTTTGTTTTAGAGGAATAGAAGATATTTTAATCAGAAAAAATCTTGATGTTCCTATTTTGACAATTGAGGGTGACAGACCAGGGAAAATTGATGCGAGAACAAAATTAAGAATTGAGGCATTTATTGATATGTTAAATGAATAGATAATTATTTTTTGATTCTGCCTAATTTTAAATAGAGGTTATAATAATGAATAAAAAAATTGTAGGAATAGATTTGGGAAGTAGAAGTGTTAAAATAGTTTTGATGGACAATATGAAAATAACAGAAACAAAAGTTATGGATACAGCTAAGTTTTATAGGGAATTTTGTTCATATGATAGAAGCTTGAAAATTGATTTATTTAAACTTGGTATAGATAATCTTTCTAAAATTGTAAGTACAGGATATGGAAGAAATAATGCTAAATTTGAAGGTGCAAAAATTATTCAAGAATTAAAAGCACATACCTATGGCGCAGTGTGGCAAAATGAATTAGAGAATTTTGTTTTACTAGATATTGGAGGACAGGATTCAAAAGGAATTATGGTGAAAAATGGAAAAATATCAGATATGCTTTTAAATGATAAATGTGCAGCATCATGTGGAAGATATTTGGAAAATATGGCAAATGTTCTTGGGGTTAATTTAGAAGAAATTTCATTACATTATAAAGAACCTATAAAATTAAATTCAACTTGTGCTATTTTTAGTGAATCAGAACTCATAGGATACATTTCAGAAGGTATAAATGTTAATAGATTGATTGCTGGAGTTAACTTTTCTCTTTATAATAGAGTAAAACAACTTATTGAAAGATTTGACTCAGATACTCTTATATTATCTGGAGGAGTATCACTAAATAATGCGATTTTACAATTGTTTAGGTTGAATTCAAAATTTAAAAATGTAATTGTATCAAAAAGACCTCAATTAAATGGAGCTATAGGTTGCTGTGTATATGGATTTGAATCTAAATTATAAAAGGGATTTGGAGGTATTAAATGAAGGCTATTATAACAGTTATAGGAAAAGATAAAATTGGTATTATTTATAGTATAAGCAAAGTATTAAAAGATAACAATATAAATATTTTAGACATTAATCAGACAATTATGCAGGATATATTTACTATGGTTATGTTGGTTGATTTGGAAAAAATGAAAGAAGATTTTAATGAACTTTCTAAAATATTGGATGTAGTAGGAGAAGAAATTGGAACAAATATAAGAATTCAACGAGAAGATTTATTTAATTCAATGCACAGAATATGAAAATAATAGGAGTGAATTTGATTGATAAAACCTTTTGAAATATTTGAAACATTAAAAATGATAGAAAAAGAAAATTTAGATATAAGAACTATAACAATGGGTATATCTTTAAGAGATTGTTGTGATTCAGATATAAATAAATTATGTAATAAAGTATATGATAAAATAACAAAATATGCTGAAAACTTAGTTCATGTAGGTAATCAAATAGATAAAGAATATGGAATACCAATAATAAATAAAAGGGTCTCTGTAACTCCAATATCAATTGTAGGAGAAAGTTGTTCATCAGAAGAAAATTATATAAAAATTGCAAAAACATTAGATAAAGTGGCAGAAGAGATTGGAATAGATTTTATAGGCGGATATTCAGCACTTGTACATAAAGGATTTACTAAAGGTGATAGGATTTTTTTGAAGACAATTCCTAGAGTATTAAGTGAAACCAAAAAAGTTTGTTCCAGTGTTAATGTAGCAACTACATCAGCAGGTATTAATATGGATGCAGTTGCGCAAATGGGTATTTTAATAAAGGAAGCAGCTTATTTAACAAAGGATTCAGGAAGTATAGCATGTGCTAAATTAGTTGTTTTTGCAAATGCACCTGAAGATAATCCTTTTATGGCGGGTGCTTTTCATGGCATAGGTGAAGCTGAATCTACTATAAATGTTGGAGTAAGTGGACCAGGGGTTGTAAAAAAGGCTTTGGAAAAAGTAAAAGAAGAAGATTTAGGAGTTGTATGTGAAACAATTAAAAAGACAGCTTTTAAGATAACAAGGGCAGGACAATTAGTAGCTATGGAGGCTTCTAAGAGATTGGGAGTAGAATTTGGAATAATAGATTTATCATTGGCACCAACTCCAAAAGTTGGAGACAGTGTTGCACATATACTAGAAGAGATTGGTTTAGAAAAGTGTGGAACACATGGTACTACTGCAGCATTGGCTATTCTAAATGATGCAGTAAAAAAAGGAGGAGTTATGGCTTCTTCACATGTTGGAGGATTAAGTGGAGCTTTTATTCCTATAAGTGAAGATGCTGGAATGATAGATGCTGTGAAAGAAGGAGCATTGTCAATTGAAAAACTTGAGGCGATGACTTGTGTTTGTTCAGTTGGACTTGATATGATAGTTGTTCCAGGAGATACAAAGCCAGATACATTGTCTGCAATTATTGCAGATGAGGCTGCTATAGGTGTAGTGAATAATAAAACAACAGCTGTTAGGATTATACCTGCATATGGCAAAAAAACAGGAGATATAGTTGAATTTGGAGGATTACTGGGTTCAGGACCTGTTATGAAGTTAAGTGAATTTGGAAGTGAAAAATTCATAAAAAGAGGAGGAAGAAGTCCAGCACCATTAGCTAGTTTAAGAAATTAAATAAGAAAATATGAAAATATGAAAACATGAAAAAGGATTATATTTTTTTGTATCCCTTAAGAGATGTAGAAATGGAGAATTATATAATGGGATTATTTATAGT
>JBDMZA010000023.1:0-4798 GCA_039770155.1 Clostridiales bacterium | reverse complement strand
TCTATTTTTGTGATAAAATTTTAATTAATCAGGAAATATCCATAAATGATTATTAGGCATAATCAAAAATTTCATAAGACAATTTTTTTCTAAAAATATCGATGGTTTAACGAATTTTAAAAAAAAGTTGACTAGTTTATTTTTTGATTCTGCCTTATTTGGATATTTCTTAGGGATATCCAAAAAATAAACTCTAATTCTCGAGTATGAATTCGCATGATTTAAGCGAACTTCAGACGAAAAGAATTTGGTATTATTGTTTAGGTTCTCCTTAATAAAAATATTTTAGATTAAAGGTTTTTGCTATGAATATATCAACTAAAATTAAAATTTTATCAGATTCTGCCAAATATGATGTTTCATGTTCATCAAGTGGCAGTACAAGAAAGAGTAAAAAGAATGGAATAGGAAATAGTTCCATTTCAGGAATTTGTCATACATGGTCAACAGATGGAAGATGTATTTCACTTTTGAAAATATTATTTACCAATAGGTGTATCTATGATTGTGCATATTGTATAAATAGAAATTCAAATGATATAGAAAGAACTTCATTTACACCAGAAGAAATATCGGATTTGACAATAAATTTTTATATTAGAAATTATATTGAAGGATTATTTTTAAGTTCGGCTATTGAAAAAAATCCTAATTATACAATGGAATTATTATTAAAGACAGTGAAACTATTAAGAGAAAAACATAATTTTAATGGTTATATTCATTTGAAAGCTATACCAGGTGCTGATAATAAACTTATTCATTTAGCAGGTCAATATGTTGACAGATTAAGTGTGAACATTGAGTTACCTTCACAAAAAAGTTTAGAGTTACTTGCACCACAAAAAAATAAGAATAGTATTTTAACTCCAATGAAATTTATAAATAATAAAATTAAAGAAACTAATGATGATAAAAATAATAAATTTTTAAGTAAAAAAACAAAATTTGTTCCAGCAGGTCAAAGCACTCAATTAATAATTGGTGCAACAGATGATTCTGATTACAAAATATTATCTTTAACAGAAGGTCTTTATAAAAATTATAATTTAAAAAGAGTTTATTATTCTGCTTATGTGCCAGTTAGTAATCATCCTGCTCTTATTAATATATCAAAGGCACCTTTACTTAGAGAACATAGAATTTATCAGGCAGATTGGTTGCTTAGATTTTATGGATTTAAAGCATCAGAACTTCTAAATGAAAGAAATTCTAATTTTAATCAATTATTGGACCCTAAGTCTGATTGGGCAATTAGAAATATAGATTTTTTTCCTATTGAAATTAATAATGCAAGTTATCATGAATTGATAAGAGTACCTGGAATTGGTGGAATATCGGCAAAAAAAATTTTATCAGCAAGAAAGATGTGTATATTAAAATTACAAGACTTAAAAAAATTAAATGTATCGATAAAGAAATCTATTTTTTTTATAACTATAAATGGGAAATTTTTTGGAGATTATAATATGGATATATCTAAAATAACTAATAAATTATCAATTAACCCTAATAAAAATTTGAATATATTACAAAATCAGATATCCATATTTGATCCAATTTAGTGGTATCTAAAAAGTAAATCTAATTAGGTATTATGTTTTATTTTATGAAGGGAGGATATTAGAATCGTGTTTTTTAGCGATTTGTTATAATATGAAAAAGGATTTTTTATTTGATGGAACATATGAAGGATTGCTTTCAGTTTTATATTATATTGTTAACAGAAAAGAGCAAATTAATAAGATAGCTATAACATATTTATATCAAGAAAATTTTATAGTTGAAAAGGAATATGTTGATACAGACATAAGAAACTCAAAAAAAGTATATTATCTTCTAAAAAGAAAACTTAGTAATGATTCCATAAAGAACTCATATTATGCGTTTTTATCCGAAGATGATGGTATTTATACTAAAATTTATAGTTACTATATGCAGGGATTAAAATATGGAAAAAAATTAGATTTATTTTTGACCAATGAGGATGTATATGAAATCCAAAAAGTTTCAAAAAAAGTTTCAAATGAAATTCACAGATATCTTGGAATATTAAGATTTAAAGAATTAGAGAATGATTATTTGTATGCTAAAATAAAACCTGATAATAATATTTTGACTGTTTTAGCAAAACATTTTAAAAGTAGGTTACCACAATATAATTGGATAATACATGATGAAAATAGAAAAATTGCTGTTATTTATAATAAAGCAGAATGGATTATATCAGAATTTGATTTAGAGTTTAATTATAAAATACCAAAGGAAGAATATCATTACCAGAATCTTTGGAAACAATATTTTAATAATGTATCCATTAAAAGTAGAGAAAATAAAAAATTACAAAAAAAATATATTCCAACAAGATATTGGAAACATCTTGTTGAATTCTTTTAGGTTTTTCTTAATTATATCCGAGATATTTAAAAAAAATTGTTTCATGAAATTTTTGATTATACCTAATATAAAGTTTATATTATTATGCTTTAAGACAATATTTATTTAATTTAGAGGTTTTTTTTATTGAATGTAGAATATTAAACAATGAATGGTTAAAGATATTTAAATTGAATTTTACATAGAGTATAGAGGATAGCAAAAAAATAATTCAAGTTGAATTTAATGAGTTAGGAATTCAGTAAGTTAATATTATTTTTTAGGTTATCAATATAACAGATAAATTGATATGTTTAAGGAGGATTAACTATGGAGAATAAACATACTATTTTGCTGGTTGATGATGAACTGGATATTCAAAAAATAACAATTATGATTTTAGAAGATGCTGGATATAATGTTATGTCTGCAGATAATGGATTAAGTGCAATTGAAATTATTAAAAAAAATACAATAGATATATTACTTATTGACTATTTTATGGCTCCAGTAAATGGTGAAGATACTATAAAGGAGATAAGAAAATTTAATTCTGAATTACTTATTATAATGCAAACAGCATATTCAGGTGAAAAACCTGCTAATGAGATGCTTCATGACCTTGATATTCAAAATTATTATGATAAATCTCATGGTGTAGAAGGATTGCTTTTGATGATTAAATCTTCAAGTAAAATGGTTGATTTATTAAAAAAGATAAAAGAGAGTTATGAATTAATAGAATTGGAAAATAAGAAAAAATTAGCAGTTACAGAGGTTTTAACTGCCATATCAGAAAATTTAAACTTAGTTGATGATGAGATTAATAAGGTGTTTAAATCCAAAAGTAATAAAAATGATGAAATGGGTAAAATATTACAAAATATATATAATTATAATAATTATAATAAAAAGTATATTTTAAGAATAATAAATAAATATAAAAATAGAAATGAAGAAGATTTAATTCTAAATATGAAACTCTAAAAAATAACATCATATTTTTTTTGTATTTTTTTCATAATTATTTTGGACATAATTGTTTCATCTTTTTGTCAAACTTCTGCCACAATTTATTTTTATACTAATAAGCATAGAAGGTATATTAAATATTTAGTATTAAAAATAAAAAAAATTTTTAGGAGAGTGATTTTCATGAAAAATATGAAAAAAATAGTTACAGTTATGGCAGCAGTTGGAGTTGTTGGAATGGCAAGTTTTGCTTATGCAGCAGATATAAAATCACCATCAGATATTGTTTCTTCAATAACAGGTAAGACAATAGAAGAAGTACAGGAAGAAAGAGTTAGTGGTAAAACTTATGGAACAATTGCTAAAGAAGCTGACAAGTTAGATGAGTTTAAAAAAGAGATTTTAGCTCAAAAGAAAGCTGTTTTAGATCAAAAAGTAAAAGATGGTATATTAACTCAAGAAAAAGCTGATGAAATATACAAAACAATAGAAGAAAGACAAATTACATGTGATGGCACAGGAAGTGGATCAATAGGCAAAGAAAATGGTGTTGGATTTGGCCAAGGTATGGGAACAGGATCTAAAAATGGTCAAGGAAAAGGTAATAGACAAGGTGGTGGAGAAGGCTTAGGAAATGGATATTGCATAGAATAGTTTGAAATTTTATAAAAAAATTTACTCAGTTTAAATCCGATGGATAATCGGATTTTTTTATGATTTTATTTAATTAAAAGATAATATTATTTTAATATTATTTTCGAATTATTACTGAGTAATTATTAAATTCTTTTATATTATAAACACTGGAATCAACTTTTGCCAGATTGTAATTATGGATTATATAACAATTATCATAAAAAAATTCTAAATTATCATCATAAAAACTATATCTGTCAAATGATATTACTTCTCTAAAGGGAACTCTGTTATCTGCGTATTTGACAGTATTAAAAAATAAGTTTGCATTGATCTTATTAAAGAATAGAATTAAAGTATAATTAATACTTTTAGATACATTTATTTTTCCAGATGTATTTTTAGAGGCATAAACTATTGCTTTATCAGATGATTCGAAAAAAATAGGTCCTATATTATTGGGAAAATAGTTAAAATAATTATTTGAAAAGAAAAGAAAGAAAATTATATATGTAAAGAAAATAGGTTTTTTAGATAATCTAATATTATTAGTAATTATATAAATTCCGATTGATACAAATATTAATATTGGAAGAAATATTATATTAATTCTGTTTATATTTACATCCGTAATAAGAGCGGTTAATATTGAAATACTAAACCACAGAAAAATAATAATAAAATGATGATTTTCAATATGTGGATAAGTGTTGTTAGTAGTAGTATCTTTATTTTTTATAGTTTTAAAGATACAATATAAGCCTATAAAAAAGAAAGGTGTACTAATTAAATACATGAAACCATATTCTGGTAT
>JBDMZA010000022.1:0-4559 GCA_039770155.1 Clostridiales bacterium | reverse complement strand
TAGCATGTATATTTTTTATTATATCTATTCATCTTGATTCTTTGCAAGAGGTATTTTAATCACAAAAATACTCCCATTATTTATTTTTGTAGTGAATGAAATATTTCCACCTATCTGTTCGAGTGTGTTTTTCACAATGGCCAGCCCAAGTCCCATGCCACTTGTCTTCGTAGTAAAATTAGGCATAAATAATTTACTTTTAATCTCTTTGGGTATACCTTTACCATTATCTGAGATTTCAATAACAGCGTCAGATTTGGTGTATTCTAGATTGACATCAATAATCCCATCTTTTTCTTCCGGAATTGCTTGTATTCCATTCTTGATAATATTAATAAACACTCTCGAAATCTGCTCTGAATCTGCCTTTACCAGCCTGATATCTCCTGAAGAATAAAAAGAAATACTTATGCGTTGATTATCCTTAAATAGCCTGCAAACTTTAGTTAAAATGTCATCCAGATCTACATTTTCGATTTTTGCGATAGGCATTTTCGCAAAGTTTGAGAACTCACTGGCTATGGTGGAAAGGTTATCAATTTGCTCAATTAAAGTATTGGTAACCCTGTTCAGATATGTTTCAAAGTTCTCTTTCTTATCACCCCAGGCACGTTGTAATTGTTGAACACTTAAACGCATTGGTGTAAGAGGATTCTTAATTTCATGTGCAACTTGTTTTGCCATTTCTCTCCAGGCCGTCTCCCTTTCCGATTTGGCCAGTAACTTAACACTTTTCTCTAATTCACGAACCATACGATTATACTCCTTAACCAATTTGCCAATCTCATCTTGCCTTTCATAATTTATTTGTTCATATTTTCCACCAAGCTTTAGGAGCTTAAATTTCGATTGCAACATTTCGAGAGGCTTGGTAATCTGATTAGAAATAACTACTACTAAAATAATTGTTATCAATATAAGCAAAACATAGATATTTACTATCGCAACTGTTAAAGTAGTAATGTCATCCTGAAGTTCCTTTTGTTTTGTAAAATAGGGTAAGTTTAAATAAGCCAGCAATTTACCTTCAACATTTACAAAAGGTATATAGGCAGAAAGGTAAGAAAGGTTATTAATTCTTTCCCTGTGAATAAACTTGGCCATTTTCTGGGTATTCATTTTATAATAAGCCTCCGGCGTCATTTTTAAATTCTGTAATCCAAGTTCAAAAATTTCAGGTCTTGAGCTGGATATGAGATCTCCCTGAGGATTATACAAGTTTATATCGCTGTAGAAAACATCAGAAAACTTAATGAGTAATTGTTCCAGATTAATATATTTTTCGGTAGACCAGTCTGAAGTTAAAACTTCTTCATAGGAAAGCTTATGCTCCAATTCCACAAAAACAGATTGTATTTTCTCGGTTAAAATTCTTACTTGAGTTTGATTATATTTTCTTACATTAAACCAAATTGTACTTCCTGCGATAAGTAATAAAGATACTAACAAAACCAGGATGACAGAAAATTGAATTTTATTACGCAGACTGTTTCTGAAACTAATAACTCTAAATCTGGATACCATTAAAAAAATTACCAACAGTGAAAACAGGTAATAAAACACAAAAATATACGAGAACAAAACAAGCATCTCTATTGGGGCAATGTCTTGTTCGCTAATGACTATAACACTCTCTTCTTCTGGCCTATAAACCAAGTGTGAAAAGTTATCTCTATTGATAAAATAAAGATTCTTATCACTTTTGCTTTCAAAAGTGGTAGATTTCAAACTATATTCAAAACTGCCGGAATGTGAGATTAAATTACCCTGATGATACTTGGCATAGCTAATCCGGTCACTTTGAACATTTTCTTGTAATCTTTCATCCAATAAAAGTTCCGGATATCCTAATGTTTCGGTAGTTAATTTTGAGTCCAGTTCAAGAAACAAGGAAACTTCTCCTAACTTTAAATCTTTAATCCTTAACCAGCCAATATAGCTGATTAGACCGGTATAATCGTCTATATAATAAAAATCTGTAAGAGGTATTTGAATTCCGAGTTCATGAAAGACATATTGAAAATAATCGTAGCATGGATACCAGTTAATATCGGGAGTTTCGATAAGTAAGCTATCAGATGGCCGACAAACGATAACACCCAGGTTATACTTCTTTAAATATCCGGTAAAATAATGATCTACCAAATAATTATGTAATTTGTCATTATCAAAATTTTCAGGCTCAAGATAATTATTCAGGAAAGGATCATTTTTTATTTCCTGCGATATTTCTTCGAATAAATATTCTGCTATGGGATCATGTTCATTAGACAAACTTATTGCAAAAGATTCTTTTTTTTCGATACTTTTCAATTTGGAATAGAAGGTTGTGAATAGCGAAATATATATCGTAAAAAAAAGAAGAAATAATAACAGTGAGGAGGAAATGGCATTGCTAAAAAGTTGTTTTCTCATAAAACCAATTAAAATCAGCAGTAAAACCCCAAAAACAACTGAATAAAAATCAAACGAAACTCCTGACAGATTTGTAACTAAGAACAATAGCAACAACAAAACAGAACTATTAATTACAATTAAATATGTTTTCTCCCTATTAAGAGTTTTATAAATCCATAGGCCAACCAAAAAAACAGACATATAATTAATACCAAACAACAAGTAGGTAATAACAATTGGCATTGAAATCTGGCTGATATTATGTATTACTACCTCAAATCCTGAATGTTGTATAATTCCTAATGAATTTTGCTGTGCTATAAACAGTACCAGGATATAAATAAAATTAGTTATTCCAATCCAGCCATTTCTGTTAAAAGAATTATCAAGAAACTTCTCCGGAACTTTTACGAACTTGTACAACAAATAAATAAGAAATAAAAAATATAAACTATTTATAATAAGATCGCCAAAAGTCGGAGCAATTCTGGAAGCATAAATAAATGGATCGAACAAGTAAAAGTGTTCCCTAAAGGTTTCTGAAAATTGTAAAATGATTCTTAGAACTACCAGTATTAAAATAACAATAAAGAACCTCAATTTACGATTTGCAAATTCAGAAAATAATAAAAACTGCCTGATATATAGAAACAGAAGGATAATTCCGATAAATAAAGCAAATGTTGAAACTGCATGACCTAGATGAAAAGAAGAATCATTTTTCTGATTCATTTTTACTGAAAATGCATAAGAACCATCAGGTGTATAGATTGGTTCAATATTCGAACCCTCTGAAATCTGGCAGATCTCCCCTGATTTCACCTTAAAATCTGCAATTATTCCATTTAACAAAAACTTATTTTTATAAGGATATGAATTTTCAAGTTTTATTAATCCAATAATATTCTTACCATCAATATTTCGTATAAGCTGATAATATTTTGAGTTTATCAGTTCGACTAATCCATCTTTTAATGTATCAATCATTATATCATTAATAGGTACATTATTATCAGACCAGAATACCAGTTATTGTTTTTGATAAATTAATAATGAAATTTTTTTTTCAGATGCTTTCTGTCCAATTCTTAATACATGTTCAAAATCCGAATCCGCAACTGTTTGAATATAATTTTCTGTTTTCTTATATTTCTCGTTAAATATTTGTTGCATCCTGTTTATTGATGACATTTCACTTATCCCATTATCATGTAAAAGAGCTATTGCCATCGCTGTACCAATAAATACTATTGAAGCATAAAGTAAAATTTTAAATCTCATATTCATCTAATTGTTATGATAGGGATGGTTATTCAATATAGTAAAAGCCCTGTATAGTTGTTCAGAAAAAAATAAACGAATCAATTGATGTGTAGTGGTCATTTTTGATATAGAAAGTTTTAAATGTGCTTTTTGATATATTTCTTCAGCAAAACCATATGCTCCTCCTGAAACAAACATTATCTTCCTAATTCCTTTGTTCATTTGACCCTGCAAAAATTGTGCAAATTCATTGGATGTAAAATGTTTTCCTTTCTCATCTAATAAAACAATATAATCAGCTTCCTTCATCTTTTGAAGCAATAGCTCACCTTCTTCTTTTTTTAGTTCTGATGATTTAAGCTTTCCTGCATTTTTAGGAGTTTGTGTACAAACAATTTCAAATGGCACAAATCGGGAAAGTCTTTTTTCATAGATTCCGATTAATTTGTTTAGTTCTAAAGAGTCTGTTTTTCCTGTATTTAAAAAAATAACTTTCATTAAGTGCTTTTATAATATTATTTCAGACAATTTTATCCAAATATCTAAAAGAGAATAAAGTTCAATATTTTTGTTCAATAGAATCAGTTAAGATCCTAAAGCTTATCCTTAATATCAGGTCAATTTATAACTTTTAAATCAGATTGTATGACTTCATTAGAGTGAGTTATAAAAAATTTCAAAATAAAATGGTTTATAAGATTATTTTCCCTTTATTTGAATTATATCTATTTTTAAATTAAAATTGGCGCATTTTTTGAAGCGTTAATAAAAAAAAATAATAGACATGAAAAGAATATTGACTTTTACAGTGGTTCTTTTTACAATATTTCAAGTAAAAGCTAATAACATAGAAATTCCTACAGGTGTGTTAAAGGGATTTGGACAGGGAGATGCCACAT
>JBDMZA010000021.1:0-8117 GCA_039770155.1 Clostridiales bacterium | reverse complement strand
TAAATAATAACATTATTTAGTAAAATTTCACAGCGAAATATGAGTTATATAATGAACAACTTATAGTTTCTAAAAATTTTGTTTGAAGTTATTTACTTCCATATGTTATTATATTAGGGGCATGAAAAGCAATTTCTTCTTAAAAATACTAAAAGTTAGATTTTTTTAGTTGAAATTTGATAAAACATTTTTTATCAATGGATAAAATTAATAAAAAAGAGGTTAGTTAATGGAAAAATTATCTAAAGCAGAATTGTTAAATGAAGATACTTTTTGGGATATAATTAATAAAAGTCTTGATGATTTTACAAATATAAAGAATCAATTAGAGAAAATAAAAAATCAATTAATAAAATTAACAGATACAGAAATTATAGGATTTGATTATATTAAGGTTAAACTACTTTGGCAAGCATATAATTCTTCATTATGGGCTGTTAACTACACGGTTACTGGATGTTTTTGTGATGATGAGTTCGTAGACTTTAGATTGTGGCTTATTACAAGAGGTGAAGAAACATATTATAATGCATTAGAAAATCCTGATTCACTTGTGGATGAGTTTGACAAAATTCCTTTAGGTGGAATGCCTTTATGTGAAGAATTACTATCTATTGAAGCTTTGGCTTTTAAAGAAAAAAACAATAAAGATTTTTATGTGGAAGAAGAAAAATATTATAGTAATATTAAAATTCCTGAACTTAAAATAAATTGGGATGAAAAAAGTATAAAAAAAATTATTCCAAATACTTACAATGAGTGGAATGCCAATGATCGGTTTTAAATTGATAAGTGATATCAAAAAAATTTGGTATTATTATTACTACTTTGAAGAGATAAAGTGATTTATTGCATTTGAAAATGCCCCATCAACAGTAATTTTAATTTTTTCAGTTAATTCGGCATAAGGTTCTTTCATGCCGCTTTTTATCCATTGAATTGTTATTCCAACAAATGCATTTGAGTAAAATTCAGAAATAAATATCTTTTCAGATTCCTTAATAGCACAATTATTTGATAATTCGTCTATAACACCGTATATAAGATTATATGTTATTTCAAATAAATAACTATTAAAAGAATTTTGTCCACTTGTATTTATAGCATTAACATAGAATGATTTGTTATTATCTAAATGTTGTAAAACTTTAAAAAGACCATCAATCCAGTTTTCATAATTTTTATAATTGTGAATTGATAAAATAACTTCATTGTAATAGATCCAATTGACTAAATCATACTTATCTTTAAAGTGATAATAGAAAGTTTGTCTGTTTAATTTACAGTTTTCAACAATATTACGAATTGCAATTTTTGAAAGAGGAATTGTTTTCATTAAATGTTTTAATGAATCTGCAAGAGCTTTCTTAGTAATATATGAATCAGACATAAAAATCACCTTACTATTAATTAATTGGATATTCATAGGCAGAATCAAAAATCTCACAAAAAAATTTTTTTAGTAAACTGGCTTATTTTTTGATTTTGATCTACAACTATAATGATTGATTATATATTACAAAATTATTTATTACAATGGATTTGTACAATATTTGTAATTAAGTGACTTGAAACAGGAATTATTAAGGGATATCCCTAAGCACATGATTTTATTGATTTTCAGATTTTAAAAGTGTGATATTATTTTTTAGGATATAGTTATTGCAAAATAATAATTCATATCGTATAATTACGATATGGATTATTATAAAAGTAGTGAAATCTTAAAAGCACTTGCTAATGAAACGAGATTAAATATTTTGGATAATTTAGCGAAAGATGGATGCAATGTAAGTAAAATTGTTGAAACATTGCAATTACCGCAATCAACTATTTCACAGCATCTTAGTATTCTTAGAAGATGTAATATTGTTGTGACAAAAAAAATTGGTTATAATACATGCTATAGAATTGCTGATGAAAAAGTAATAGAAATTTTGAAAATACTAAAAAAATAATTTTTTTAATCATCTATATCGTATTATTAGGATATAATGATATAAAATTCACTAGGATAGGCTGGAAAATAATATCCAATTCTTTTTGTTTGGAATTTGCTTAAATCATGCGAATTCATATTCGAGAATTAGAGTTTGTTTTTTTGAATATCCATAAGGAGATTAATATGTGGAAACTTATAGCTTTTATACAGAAAAATTTGACTTGGAGTATCCCTGTTTTTATGATAGTAGGTTTTATATATGGACTGGTATTTAAAAATTCGTCGCTTAAAATTTTAATACTACCTCTTTCATTTTTGATGGTTTATCCAATGATGGTAAATCTACAATTAAGAAGTATTTTATCGAATTCGGATAAAAAAGTTCAAGTTGTTGCTCAAATAATAAACTTTCTTATTATACCATTTGTAGCGTTTACTATTGGAAAAATATTCTTCCCAAACAACTCTTATTTGGCATTAGGATTACTTTTAACAGCTTTATTACCAACCAGTGGTATGACAATATCTTGGACTGGTTTTGCCAAAGGTAATATAAATGCAGCAATAAAAATGACTGTTATAGGACTTATACTTGGTTCTCTTTTGACACCATTATATATAAAAATATTAATGGGAACAGTAATTGAAATACCTATTTTGGACATATTTAAGCAAATTATAATAATAGTTTTTCTTCCTATGATTATGGGACAGTTAACACAAAAAATATTAAAAAATAAATATGGTGAAAAAGAATACAACAAAGGAATAAAACAAAAATTTCCTATGATATCGACTTTGGGAGTTTTAGGTATAGTTTTTGTTGCAATGGCTTCAAAGGCAAACAGTATAATGTCAAATCCAATAACATTAATTAATTTGTTAATACCACTTTTTATTTTATATATAATTAATTTTTTAATAAGTACTTTTTTAGGGAGGTATTTATTTGAAAGAAATGATGCCATTGCTTTGGTTTATGGAACTGTAATGAGAAACTTATCGATAGCTCTTGCAATAGCTATGACTGTATTTGGCAATAAAGGTTCTGACATTGCACTAATAATTGCAGTTGCTTATATAATACAGGTTCAAGCAGGTGCTTGGTACGTTAAATTTACAGATAAATTGTTTGGAAGTTTAAATACTACTTTAGAAAATCAATAAAGGAGAAAAGTTATGAATTGTATAAATTGTAAAACAAAATCATGCAAAATAGAATACAAAGACTGCAACTTAAATAAAGAAAATGTTTTAGCAGAATATTCAAACAAAGAAATTCATGGACTTTATAAGACTGCTGATAATTTAGTATCAAATGGAAAAGCTGGTGAACTTTCTAGAATTGAAGAATTAATTGAATTCATAAATGAAAATAATTATAATTTAGTCTCCATAGCTTATTGTTTTTCAATGGAAAATCAAGTTAAGTTTTTATCTGATATTTTCAAAGAAAATAATATAAAAACTACTTCAATTAGATGTACTATAAATGGAATTAAAGAAAATGAAATATTATCTAATAATAAAGAAAATGTAAATTGCAATCCAATAGGTCAAGCAAAAGCAATTAACAATTCAAGTGCGGATTTTGTAATTGAAATGGGACTTTGTCTTGGTCATGATGTATTGTTTCATAAATATATTAAAAAACCTTTTACTGTTCTTGCTGTAAAGGACAGAGTTTATAACAATTGTCCGTTGAAATATTTTGTTAAGGAAAATCTAAAAAAATAAAACATAATTCTTTTCGCCTGAATAATATAAAATTTCAATTAACAGACTATACTTTGTAATGTCATAATTTTCTTCTTGAAATTAAAGAATAAAAACTGTAAAATATTCCTTAATTTTTCCATAGAGAAGATTAAAACAATAAAACACACATCTTACTGCTGATTTATATAACTTATACATTACAAACCCAATAAATTTTATGATAATAAATTTGCTGATTTGTTATATTCTTCTATTAAAATCTATGTGATTGTAAAAATCTAACCTTGTGAAGTATATATATTTAAATCATTTGTATTTTAGCTGTTGAAAATCCACAGTTGCACAATCATCTGGCTCTTATTCACTTTTGATGAAAAAGTTTATTTGGAATATTATGGTGGTCTATTTTTGAATTATCAAGCTTTGAAAGCTTTGATATAAGTGGGTATTTAATATTATTTAATATTTAATTAAATGGACAATTTTTAGAGTTTTCATCAAAAGTGAAGAAGAAGCATTTTTATCTTGACATTTACAATTTTAAGCTATTGCTTCTGGTGGCAGTTATGTTGCTAGTAGGTCTACAGAGTACTTAACCTGATAACATTGAGACTGATGCTTACTTAATAAACATGACAGTAGATTTGACTTAGCATATTGTCAAATCTACTTTTTATAATATTTAAAATTATATTTAACCTATATATATCTAGTCAAATAGATAGAATACTAACTCGCCTTTGAATCAATTGTCTAAAATAGCTAATTACATGCTTTTTGCGCTTGCTTCCATTTATCTACTGTTCTACTAATATAAATAGTTACATCATAATTTCTTCCTTTACTTACATTCATAAGAATTTTTATTAAATCTAAATTTTTAAGCAAGTATTTTATTTCTTCCAAAAATCTTTCGTCATCAATAATAATTTTATTGTTTAATGACCTAATTCCCTGAATAATTTCATCATCTGTTAGACTATTTCCATAATTATTAAATATTTTTACAATTGCATTTATAGTGAATGGTGGCCACCCTTTTCCTAAAACCCAAAATAATGAAACATTAAAATAAAATTCTGGTTTTATTCGTTTTGATACTTCATATGTTATGTAATTGTATTCATTTTTAGATAATTTATAATGTCTCATATCTTCAAGTATTTCATAAATGGTAACTCCTGGTCCAGAAACATGTTTAACTGTATTTAGTTCCATTAACAAACCTAACTTCTGAATAGAATCATTGATTATGTCCGGATCATTACAATCAATATTTGAAATCCATAAATTAATTTTTTTATTCATATTAAAAATAATCACTCCCTTAAATTCCATCCATACATGTTCTCTAAATCAATACGATATTCCTTGTTCCTATCAAAAAATTTATATGATTCGAATGTAAAATTCTGCCCTGTAATACCTGCAGGAGGATATTTAGCAAGTTCTATACTTAATTGCGATATTCCTTGGGAACGTAACATATTAGGTTGTAATCCTTGCGAAAAATGATATAATCTGTGTGACGGTGCTACGAACTGTTGGAATATAGCAAAATCTATTGAACTATTATGTGGTAGCATAACATACATTTTAGATTGGTTTCATTTAGCAATGAAATTTAAAAATATATCATTACTCAAGAAGCTTAAAGAGAACTTAATGAATATCAAGTGGCATTTGTGGAGAGGCGATGTGGATCACGTGTAGTTACAAGTAATCTTGCTGAATCCAATGTAGAAAGTTTAATTAATCAAAGATGTAAAGGTCAGCAACATATGAGGTGGTCAAGAGAAGGAATAAATCCAATTTTGCAACTCAGAGCTGCTATTTATAGTAATGATTGGATCAGCAAATGGAGGTCTGTGATTTTGAATGCCTCCTAAGAAACCTATTATATTACGATTTCGTTAGACTTCACTAAAGATTTTTCAGTTTCTTCATATTTTCCCTGGTCTTATTGTTTAAATATGTATCTTAAATATTCTTGCAATATAATACCAGCATTTTTAACAAGTTCAAGGTCTCCAAGGCAAACGCATTAAGCAAATTATTAACAAAACATAACGCCTCAACATAGCTGGGGGTTTAGTATTTTCAATTAGGATGATTTTACCAAATGACAAAAATTATCAAAACATCCATAAAATAAATAACCTAATCTGTTTTTTATTGTCTCATAAATCTGACTTCCAAAAAGTTGAGCAGATAAAATAGTTTCAATCATATGATTATCAAAAGATCTATCGAACAATTTTATTAAGCAATCAAGACTCTTGCTATTTATATAGTTTATATCATTGATTAGTTGAAGGTAATCTTGTATTCTAATTATCATCTTCATCAATTTTATCTATAATATACATAATAAAATCAACTATTTCAATATATCGTTCATATTTTTATAGTTCATTTGAACCAAAAGTACTCAAAAATAAACCTAAATCAAAAAATAACATTTATCATTATAACCATCTTTATTTTGAAATCCAAGAAGTTTTTCTATTTTAGATAATATACTTTCCTCTTTCTCATATTCAGAATTATAATCTTTTTGATGAGCAATTTTAGGATAACCATTTAGAGTCATTATTCTCCATAAATTAAACATTGTAAAATTATCATTAAGTTCAATAATTTCTTCAGAATCAGGCCAAATATATCTCTCTTTATCAAATTCCCCTTTGTTTTTCACCTCATGTTTTTGTGATTTTCTAGTAAACAAGGTATATATAATACAAAAGATTATATCATTATACCTCTTGCTCAATACTAATAGGTAATCGATAACCAATGAGAAAATAACTCCGACTCTTTTACAAAATCTGAGGATTTGATTATGCAATAACAAATGATGTATAATTAAATTGTAAGGTTACAAATTAAATGCATATTTTTTAACAAATCTTATTTTAAATTAATTAACCTACAGAAATTTTCGAATCCATTATAAAATGAATAATTATATAGTTCATTTAATGTATCATAAATTTCTTCGCCAAAATGTTGTATTGCTAAAATCATTTCTATCGTAGAAACATAAGAATTATAATTTAATATTTTTTTAAAACATTCTCTACTTAATTTTGTATTATATTCTATATCATGTAGCACTTGTAAAAATGGTTTTAACAAAATTTGTGATATTCTTTCATCTTTATTTATATTTTTAATAATATATTCTATAAAGTCAATAATTTCATTATATTTATCATATTTTTTAATATTTTTTGTTCCAAACATAGCTAAATCACTGAGTAGTAGTGAAAAATAATCGTCATCAATATAACCATCTTTTTTATGAAAACCAAGGTACATTTCTACTTCATCTAAATGATTCATTATTCCTATATCTACATAATTATGATATTCTTCTAGGTATATATTTGAGTAATCGTTCAAAACCATTAAGCGCCTAATTGCAAATATTTCACCTGCTCCAAAATCATTTGATGACTTGTCAAATTTCGGGTATAATCGTTTATTACTATCAATAAGACCATATTTTTGCTTCCAATAATATGTAACTATATATGGAATAACATTTTCTGAATCTGAACTATCAATATTCTTTAATAAAGTATTTTCATTCATGTTTAGAGGATTTATACTTAACAAATATTTAAAATTATCATAACATTTATCATCAATGATTGAATTTTTAAAGATATTATTTGCATTTTCAATTATTTCAATTACAGATTTTATTGAAAAGTAGTACAAATCCTCTCCGTAAAAATTGTAAAAAGTGTTAATTATATTTTCTATATTCATTTTTATTATCACCCTTTTTATTTTTAATGAAAATCCTAGTTAAAACAAATAAGGAAGGAATATCAAACAATTTGATATTCCAAATATATTTATTACAATACTAAATAATATACCATGAAGCAAATAAATTTTTTATTGTCAAAATAAATGATGATCTTTAGGATTATAAAGTCCATATCCAAGATGATAGTGTGGATTAAATATGGCTGGATCTACTCTATAATCCATATAATCTGCTCTAAGGAGAAAATATTCTTGTCCTAAAGATCCGTTTTTCCCAATTTTATAAAGTATTTCGAATAATCTTTCTGGTTTTCCACCCTCATATCCAATTATTTTAATATTTAGTAATTCAGTTACAAATACGGTTGTGTTGCAAAAAAAATATCATGATATAATTGAAATGAAAAAAGAAAGTTTTAAAGGTGTAAAAGGGTCAAATACTTAAACAATGTAGTTGAACAAGATCATCGAGCTATTAAGCGAATTATAAAACCCATCATGGGTTTCAAGTTGTTTATATCGGTCAAGGTATTGAAACAATGAATATGATTCGAAAAGGGCAGGTTATTGATAATACATTTGTTCTATTTGAAGTTGAATTCATAAATCAATTATTTAGAATTGCAAGTTAACAAATGGACAACACTTCAGATTACCATATCTATTTTTATTATTT
>JBDMZA010000020.1:0-9998 GCA_039770155.1 Clostridiales bacterium | reverse complement strand
TCTGAAATTCGCTTAAATCATGCGAATTCATACTCGAGAATTTGAGTTTATTTTTTGATTCTGCCTTATGCAGATGAAAATTAAGTGTGTTTCTTATTTGAAATACACTTAATTTTTACAAATGCTGATGTGAATTCATAATCGAGAGTTAGAGTTTATTTTTTGAAGTTATTTGCTTTGATATGATATAATAACTCTTGGTGATGAGATGAAAAATTTTTTTAATTTATTTAAGCTAACAAAAAATTATAAAATGAGATATATAATAGGTATAATATTTATAATATTAGTTGATATTTTACAATTAATACTTCCTATTATACTGGGGCGGGTTACTGATCTTTTTCAAATGGGAAACTTAACAAATCATAAGCTTTTTATTTATGTGTTTCAAATGATTTTAATAGGTTTTTTTATTTTTATTTTTAGATTTTTATGGAGATATCTGGTTCAAGGAAGTGCAAGAAGGTTAGAAAGAGATTTAAGAAATAATATCTACAAACATCTAAGTACACTAAATCAAAATTTTTACAATAAAAATACTACAGGAGATTTAATGGCTCATGCAACAAATGACATTAATAATGTTTTTATGTCTTTAGGTCAGGGAATAGCATTTTTATTTGATAGTACATTTATACCTCTTTTTGCAATAATAATGCTCATTATAATAGGTGGATTAAAATTTACTCTAATTACCTTGATTCCATTAGTATTTTTAGCGATAGCTATATTTTTGATGTCAAATGTTATGCAAAAAAGAGTTAAAAAAATGCAGGAAGCTTTTTCTGATTTAACTGAGTTTGTGAGAGAAACTATTTCAGGTATAAGGGTAATTAAAGGATTTGTACAAGAGAATAAGCAAGTTAATAAGTTTTCTAGAGTAAATAGAAAAAATAAAAATATGAATATAAGATATTTGACTTTAACAAGCATGTTATTTCCTATAGTAATGAGTATTTCAGCAATTTCATTTTCTATAATTATTTGGTATGGCGGAAGACTTGTAATAAATAATGAAATTAGCCTTGGTGATTTTGTAGCATATAACTCATATATTGGTTTGTTAACATGGCCTATTGCAGCTTTTGGTTGGATGGTTAATATATTTCAAAGAGGAATAGTATCTAAAAAGAGAATTGATAAAATATTAGATACTTTACCTGAGATTACTGATGAAAATAGTGATAATAATATAGATAAAATAGAAGGAGAAATTGAATTTAAAAACGTATACTTTAAATATCCAGGAAGCGAGTTTGAAGTTTTGCATGATATAGATTTTAAAATACATAAAGGAAAGAGTCTCGCAATTATTGGGAAGACCGGATCAGGAAAGACAACTATAGCAAGACTTCTTATGAGATTTTATGATATTGATAGAGGACAAATATTTATAGATAAAAATTCAATTAAAAACATATCTTTTAATGTTTTAAGATCTCATGTATCTTTAGTACCTCAAGATTCATTTTTATTTTCTGAAACTATAAAGGAAAACATTAATTTTTTTAGAGAATTTAATGATATGCAGATTGAAGAATATTCTAAAATTTCAAAGGTTTATGAAGACATAAATGAGTTTTCGAATAAGTTTGATACTTTTGTAGGAGAAAAGGGTATTACTCTTTCAGGTGGTCAAAAACAAAGAATTTCAATTTCTAGGTCATTAATTGGAGAATCTGAGATAATTATCTTTGATGACTGTCTTTCAGCTGTTGATGCTAAAACTGAAGAAGATATTTTAAATGAATTTGATAATAACTTAGAGGATAAAACTAGAATTATAATATCAAATAGAATTTCTGCAATAAAAAATTCTGACATGATATTAGTTTTAAAAGATGGAAGAATTCATGAAAGAGGTACACATAAAGAATTGTTGAAAAATAATGATTTATATAGTGAGTTATATAATATTCAAATACTTGAAAAGAAAGTAAGGTAATTTTAATGGATAGAGGAGTTGTGTAATTGGCTAGTAAAGATTTTTTAGAAAAAGAATTAAATAAAAATTATGATTCAAAGTTAATGAAAAAATTATTGAAATATGGTAAGCCATATATATATATGTTTTTGGTTGCTTTGTTTTTTCTATTTGTAACTGTTGGAACAGATCTTATACGACCTTATTTACTTAAAATAACCATAGATGATTATTTGTTTAATGATTATGAGTATCTCAAAATATCAGATACAAATGACAAATTTGATTTTGAATTTGGAGGATTGAAATTAGATAAGATTGATAATAATAAAGTCCCTTCTGAAATCAAAAAGGATGTTTATACTCTATTTAAATACAAAGAAAGAATGTATTTATCAAGAGGTATTGTAAACGAGAATTCAGATATAAAATTAATTGATAAAACTGTCTTATCAGAGAGGGAAGAAAATTTATATAATAAATCTAATTTAAATGGAATAAATAATATTGGACTTATATTTATAGTTATTATAATAAGTGGGTTTTGTGCTAACTTTTTACATCTATATGTTTTAAATAAAACAAGTCAAACGATAATTTATAATATAAGACAAGATGTATATAAACATATTAATAAACTGCCACTTAGTTTTTTTGACAAGAATCCAGTTGGAAGAATAGTTACAAGGGTAACAAATGATACAGAGGTAATTAATGAGATGTTTACAAGTGTTTTGATAAATTTTATAAAGGATATTGTTATTTTTGCGGGAGTATTGACGGTTATGTTTTTACTTAGTCCAAAACTTACTTTAATATCTATTTTATCACTACCTTTTGTATTAATAGCTGCGATTATTTTTAGGAGATTTATTAGAGAAATCTATAGGAAAATAAGAGTAAGTATTGCCAAAATTAATTCCATTTTATCTGAATATATATCTGGAATGAGTATTATACAAATATTTAATAAAGAAAAAGAATCGATTAAAAAGTTTAATAATGTAAGTAATGATTATTTTAAGACAACTTTAAAGGAAATAAGATTATTTGCTTTATTTAGACCATATATTGAAATGGTTGCAATTACTACAACAGCTATAATTATTTGGTATGGAGGATTGAAAATATTAAATAATGAGTTGGAGTTTGGTATAGTTATAGCTTTTTCTAATTATATTGGTATGTTATATCAACCAATAAATGATTTAGCAGAAAAGTTTAATATATTTCAATCTTCAATGGCATCTTCAGAGAGAATATTTCAAATATTAGATGAAGAACAAGAGTTTTTGGTTGAAAACAAAAGTATTGAAGATATAAAAATTAAAGGAGATATTGAATTTAAAAATGTTTGGTTTTATTATAATAGTGATAATTATGTATTAAAGGATATATCTTTTGAAATTAAAAATGGAGAAACAATTGCAATTGTGGGGTCTACAGGTTCTGGAAAAACTACGATAATTAATTTATTGAATTTTTTCTATAATATTAATAGTGGTTCAATATTTGTAGATGGAAAGGACATAAAAAAATATAATACAAGTTTTTTAAGAGAGAGTATTGCTTACGTACCTCAAGATGTTTTTTTATTTAAAGGTAATATTATAGATAATATAAGATTAGATGATGATTTTTCTTATGAAGAAATAGTAAAAGCATGTAGGTATGTGGGAGCAGATGTTTTTATTGAAAAATTTAATGAAAAATATTATCATGAAGTTATAGAGGGAGGTAAAACTTTATCAACAGGTCAAAGGCAATTAATATCTTTTGCAAGAGCTTTAGTTAGAAATCCTTCTATTTTAGTTCTAGATGAAGCAACTTCAAATATAGATGTTGAAACAGAAGTATTGATTCAAAAAGCTTTGGATAAAGTATCTAGGGATAGAACAACAATAGTAATTGCTCATAGGTTGTCTACAATAAAAATGGCAGATAATATTATTGTTATGAAGAAGGGGAAAGTTATAGAAACAGGTATTCATGAAGAGTTAATTAAAAGGAAATCTGTTTATTATAATTTGTATAAACTACAATATCAAAATATGTAGAGACATCCAAAAAATAAATCTAAATTTTAAAATGATGAATTTAGAAAAATTGAAGTTATGATTGTATAGTTTAAACATATGTGTTATTATGTAAATTGCCAAAAATAAAGGGGAATATAAGTAGATAATAGATTATGAATATATATGAAATTGCAATAAATTTATGTAAAGAAAATTTAAAAAAAGATATAAATTTAATTGATAAAGTAAATGAGATATCAAAATCTGTGAGTGAATTTAATTCTAGATTAAGATATTCAAAACAATTACTTTTATTGGAAGTACGGTTAAATAATGTTGTTGTTCTATATAGAGGAAATCCTTTGGGGTTTGATGAAACCGAAAATATTAAATCAATAAACAGGTTTCTCTCAACATTAGTTATGAAATATAGATGGAAAGACTATCTTAATACAACAGGAAAGAAATTTTTTGATGTTAAAATAGTTAAAGTACATAGAACAAGTAATAAAGAAATATTAAATGATAGTACAATTGTAAACTTAAAAAAATACAATTCTTCATCAAATATAAATAGATTTTTAATGGAATCAGATTTAAACGAAATAAATAGTAAGATAATTGGTTGTGAAAATTTTAAGAAGGAAACACAAAATCTACAAAGTTATGTAAAGTTAAATAAAAGTTTAATTAAATCTGGTCAAAAAGCAAAAAAAGATATACTACCATATCATTATTTATTTAAAGGTAATTATGGTATTGATCACTATAAAATGGTAAAAAAACTCTCTAGAATTTTATTTTCAATTAATCTGATTGAAATTTTTCAAATATATAAAATTGATGCTAAGATTCAAAATGCCTATTTTTGGAATTCTTCTTTTAAAAATATTATAAAGAAGAGTAAATATGGAGTTGTTTTTATTGAAAATATAACAATAGACAATGGAGAAGTAGTATTTGAGGAAATGATTGAGAGTGTTTTAGCGGAAATGAAAAAATGGAGAGGGAAAATTGTTTTTATATTGTCTTATTATGACGATGAGAAAGATAAGTCTAATTATCAAAAACTTTTCACAATCCTAATGTCAAAAATTAATTTTAGAACTATAGAGTTGCCATTTTATTCATATGATGAATTGCATAAATTGGTAACTATGTATATAGAGAAAAAAAATTATCAGGTTGATAAAAAAGCTATAGATATAATTGTAAGATATATAAAGAGCGTTGAATTTGATAAGGGTACAGATCTTTATTATATTATTGAAAAAAGTATTGAAAAAGCTTTGTTTGAAAAGAAACTAGATTATATTGAGAATAAAAAGAATTTAAAGTATTTAAATAACTTAAATATAGTTAAGAAAAAGGATTTAAATTTTTTAAATGAAGAACTATTTTATAATGAAGATGAGATAACTAAGACAATGGATGAATTGAATACTTTAATTGGATTAAAAGAAGTTAAAGAGCGAGTTTCAGATATTTATGATTTTGTTAAAATCAAAATGCGTAAGAGAGAACTTAATATTCCTTTTAATAGAATTTGTATGCATATGGAGTTTACAGGAAACCCAGGTACTGGTAAAACAACTATTGCAAGAAATATAGGTAAGTTACTTAAAAATTTAGGATATCTTTCAAAGGGGCATTTTGTAGAAATAACAAGAGAAAATTTAATTGGTGAATATATAGGTCAAACTCTTCCTAAAGTAAAAAAAGTTATAAATGAGGCACTTGGTGGAATATTGTTTATAGATGAAGCTTATAATCTATATATGAATGATAAGAGCGACTATGGTGTAGAGGCAATTTCCTATTTGGTTAAATTTATGGAAGATTATAAAGATGATTTGATAATAATTTTTGCCGGGTATCCTAAAGAGATGGAAGAAATGATTAAAATTAATCCTGGTTTAAAGGATAGAATTGCATTTAAAGTTGTTTTTGCAGATTATACAACTAAAGAATTAACAGATATTTTTATGAAATTTCTTAAAGATAATTATTATACTATTTCAGCAGCTGGTAAAGATGAAGTTTATAATTTTATAAAAAAAGCTAAAGAAAGTAACTTAGAGAATTTTGGTAATGCGAGGTTCATAAGAAAAATATTTGAGAGAATTGAACTTATTCAAAATAAAAGAATATGTAAAGATGATATATTTGATAAGAATTTTATACAAAAAATTATAAAAGAAGATATACTAAATTTAAAATATGATCCAGAATTAATTAAGATAATGAATAAAAAAGATAACAAAAAAATAGGATTCTAGATTTCTATTCTTAAAATTAAATTAATTTGTTTAAAAAATTCCAATTTGACTGGAATTTTTTTATTTTTACTTGTATAATTATTTTGTTATAGGTATAATAAAGCAAAAACGTCAATTCTTATGCAGGAGATGAGCTAAAATTTTAAAAAAGAATTATCCATTTATAAAACAAAATAATCTAAATGATTGTGGAGTTGTAAGTATTGCTACTATAGCAAAGTTTTATAAATTAAATGTTTCAATAGAAAAATTAAAAGAAATATCAGGTACTGATAAAAATGGAAATAATGTGATGAGTTTAGTTTATGCCCTCGAAAGACTTGGATTCGACTCAGAGGGATTTAAATTAAAAGAAGAATCTGTTTTTGAATTTGAAAGATTACCTGCAATATTTCATATGATAAAAAACGGTAATGAATTACAATATGTTGTTGTATATAGTATTACAAATGAGGAAATAATTTATGCAGATCCTTCTGATGGGATTATTAATATTCCACCTGAAGAATTTCTAAAAAATTGGACAAATGTAGTTATAACAGCAAAGCCTGGAGATGATTTTATAAAAGGAGATATGAATCCTAATTTTCTTTTAAAGTATTTTTCTCTAATAAAAACTCAAAAAGTATTGTTTATCAAAACTTTCTTAATTTCTTTATTGTATACAATATTTTCTGTTGCAGGACTATTTTTTTATAGATTATTGTTTGAGTTTGTTATAGAAAAAAGTGATTTTGAAATGTTGACTTATATGTTTTCAGGGTTTATGGGATTGAGTTTAATGATGTTATTGCTAAATTTGTATAGAGCAAGATTGCAATTTAATTTAAATAAAAAACTTGATATGGAAATGATAATGGAATATTATAAACATATTTTACATCTTCCAATAATGTTTTTTGAAACTCGAAAAAAAGAGGAAGTTTTGTTGGAACTTAAAGAAGCTAAATTTTTAAGGAATATAATTTCCTCAGCTTCTATAATGCTTATGACTGATTTATTGGTGACTATTTTTGGTATAGTTTTACTTGCAAATTGGAATATAGTATTATTTTCAGTAGCTTTTTCAGTGGTATTCTTTTATATTATTTTAAATAAGTTTTTTTATAAATTAATAGACAAACGAGAAAGTTTAAAAAATGAAAAAAGATCCAAAATTAATTCAGTAATAAAGGATTCGGTTTTAGGGATAGAAACAGTTAAGATTAATAATAGGCAAGATGATTTTATTAATGAATTACATGAAAAGTTGGATGATTTTTTAAATTCAGTATTTCAGTTTTCAAATATGGAAACAACATATAAATCTTTGCTAAGATTTATTAATATAGTTTTTATTCTCTTAATTTTATGGATAGGTACATATTATGTATTAAATAAAGAAATGATGATAGGTGAACTTTTTACATTTACAGCTATTTTTGTATATATCATAAAACCTTTTTCTAATCTAATTAATTTGCCAAGAGAAATAAAAAAATCTATAGTTGTAGCAGATCGATTTGGTGAATTAATTGAATTAAAAAAAGAAAAAGATTGTGAGAATAAAAATGCTAATTTAAATGGTGATATTATAATTAAAAACCTTTGTTTTAGATATGGTATGAGAAAAAAGGTGTTAGATAATATCAATATTGAAATAAAACAAGGGGATAAAGTTGCTATAGTAGGAGAAAGTGGTTCAGGAAAAACAACTTTTGCGAAACTATTATTATCATTTTATTCTATTCAAGAAGGTTCAATTACAATAAATGGTTTTGATATAAATGAAATATCTTATAAATACTTAAGAGATAGAATAGCATATATACAACAAGATATTTTCTTATTTGGCAAATCTATAAAAGAAAATATTATCGGTGATAAAAAAATTTCAGATGAAGATTTTGAAAAAATTGCAAAACTTATAAGATGCGACGAAGTAATTAATGAACTTCCATTAAAATTTGATACTATTTTAACAGAAAATAAAGATTTGCTATCTCAAGGTCAGAAACAAAGGATTGCATTGGCTAGAGCATTGATGTCAAATCCAGATATCCTAATATTAGATGAAGCAACAAGTAATTTAGATACAAAAACAGAAAGTGCAATTATAAATGCTGTTTTTAATATTTTAAAGGATAAAACTTCAATTGTTATAGCACATAGATTAAATACTATATCAAGATGTGATAAAATTATTGTTTTAGATAGAGGAAAAGTAATTGAAGCTGGATCTCATGATGAATTATTGAATACTAGAGGGCATTATTTTAAAATGTGGGATATGTTGGACGGAGATTGATAATTTTAAATTTACATTAACATAATATAAATTTAACAACATTAGTATATGATATATTCATAGTATAAAATATAAAAAACAATTAAAAAGCTTAAACCTGTCAATTTCTGAACTATTTGTTATCAAATAGTTCAGAAATCTTTTATGTAGGAAATTCTAAAAAATAATATCACATTTTTAAAATATGTCTTAACTTTCTTCTGTAAAAGTTAATTTTAATTTTAATTCTTTATCTTTTCTGATTATCTTAAATTCAACGGTGTCACCAGCTTTATAATTCTTTTTAATTAAATTTATATCTTCCATTGTTTCTATTTTTTTACCTGCTAGACCGATAATTATGTCACCCTTTTTGATGTTAGCTTTATCAGCACCACTATTTTTTGATATTCCAGTTACATATACTCCAACATGCATATCATATGCTTTGGCTATAGCTTCACTTACATCTTGTCCTGTTATACCAATCATAGGTCTATCTTTAACTTTACCATATTTAATAAGTTGTTCTACTATTGGTTTAGCTTCATCAATTGGTATTGCAAAACCGAGACCTTCTATACCTGCTTGTTTAATTTTAATTGAATTAATACCTACTACATCACCATTTGAATTAAGTAATGCTCCACCGCTGTTACCTGGATTTATTGCAGCATCGGTTTGAATTAAATTTTGAGAAGATATATCTGTTGAAATTGATCTGTTAAGAGCACTTATAACTCCTGTTGTGACAGAACCAGCAAATTCTAACCCTAATGGATTTCCTATTGCAATTGCTAAATCTCCTACTTGTAAATCTGATGAATTACCAAGTTTGGCAACAGGTAGATTTTTTTCTTCGATTTTTATTACTGCTAGATCTGTATCACTGTCACCACCAATAAATTTTGCTTTAACTTCTTTATTATCTGATTGGTAAACTTCCATAATAGTTTTATTATTATCTGAATTTGTAGTATCAGCTGCTTCTACAACATGATAATTTGTTATTATAAAACCGTCTTTACTTATTATTATTCCCGAACCTTCAGCATCTTGAGAAGGAATTTCAAAATCTCCAAAATCTCCAAATTCACCAAAATCAAAACTTTCGCTATTATTAATACTTGAAGTAATTTTTATACCTACAATAGAAGGGCCAACGGCTTTTGATATTTTAGTTACTGTTGAAGAATCTTTTAAAGTAGAATCAGAAATATTTTGAGTTGCTTTTTCAGAGGATTTTTGATCTTGGAAAATAGAAGTATTATCTAATATATCTATTTGATTATTAATATTTCTTGAAAATAAGTAGTATAAAGACCCACCTATAATTATACTCGTAAGAAATGATGTGATAATGATCGTTAAAACATATTTTAAAGTAGAATTTTTCTTGAATGATTTACTAACTTCATTAGTAGTTACTTTTAAAGAGTCATTAATTTGGTCTTCATTATTATTTGTTTGTAAAGAGTCTTTAACTTCGGTTTTATTATCATTTGTTT
>JBDMZA010000019.1:0-3497 GCA_039770155.1 Clostridiales bacterium | reverse complement strand
TTCTCCTTTAAGAATTTAAAAATTAGATTATTTAAATATCAAAGTAATATACTATATTTTCTCTAATAAAATGAAATCCTGCTTTTTTTGCTAATTTGTATGAAGCTTTATTTGATTCTACACAATCCCATTGTGCAACTAGTCCTTTTTTTATGCATGAATTAACAAAATTTACTGTCATCAAATATGCTAAATTCTTACATCTGTGCAATTTTTCAGTTTCTATATCAATAGAAATATAATTTTTAAACATTGCTGTTCCAAGTATAACAGCAACAACTTTTTGTTGGTATAATATGCAAAAGGCTAAACTATTATTATAAAAGTCGTCAAAATTATTCCAAGATTCTAATAATCTTTTTGTTAAAAAACTTGTATTCTGAAAAATACCTTTAGATACATTGTTCCAAAAATCATAATTTACTTTATATATATTGTATCCATCTGGTAAATTTAATTTTTCATTTATAATTGAACTTTTACGAAATGAAAATTCTTTTTCTGTTTTTATACTTTTATCATAAAACAATTTATGAATATCAATATTTATAGTATTATTTTCTATACTAAATTCAAAACAATTAATATTTTTAGCTTTTAACTCTTTAAATAAATCATTTCTAAGAAATTCCTCAAATTTTTTAATTTCAGCAGTATTGTTCATTTCACCAAAAATCGCGAACCCACCAACCGAATATGATTTTGCTAGTGCTAATTTTGGATTTTTCAAATTATCTATCCATAAATCACCTTTACATATCCCTGAAACTATGCCTGAAAAACTTGGAGAAAAATCACTGGTTATTTTTTTGAAATCTAAAGAAATATTTTTATTAATAACTTTAAACATACTATTCTAAACTCCTATTCTAAAAGTATTCTTCATCAAATAATTTATTAACGACATACATATCCAAAATTTTAAATTCAAATCATAGAATATTATAATTATAATATTCTATGATTTACTAAAATCCATATTATAGTTCATTTTTTTAATTGCAATTTGCTTCTGAAATCCATTATATATTATCATAAAAGGTCTGTAAAAAAACAAATTTCAAATGATAAAATTTAGAAATATGACTAGAAAAAAAAATTTGTTAAAATAAATTCTCTATCCCTTAATAAGGCATAATCAAAAATTTCATAAAACAATTTTTTTCTAAAATATCGATGGTTTAACGAATTTTCAAAAAAGTCGTCTAGTTTATTTTTTGATTCTGCCTAAAGTAAAAAATGGTATTGAATTATAAATAGACTGGTGGTATAATTATAATAAACAAACCAGTAGTTTGTTTATTGAAAAATTTATTTAGGGTGGTTTAAATGAAAAGCATTATTATAGCAGTTGCAGGATATAATTTAGCTGAAACAAGTAGGATGGTTGAAATTGCAAAAGAAGCAAAAAAATTTTTTAATATTATTTTCATTTCATATGGTGGAAAATTTGAAGATATGATAGATGAATTAAATTTTGAGAGAATAAAACTTGAACCTCAGTTAACAACTAAAAAATTAAAAAATCTTCAAAAGGTTTTAACTGGCGATAAAATTAATACATTAGCTTATTTTAATGAATCAGAAATTGAAGAAAGAGTTAAGAGTGAGATTAACATTTTAAAAAAAATAAAACCAGCAGCAGTAATTACAGGATGGAATTTGACTGTTGGATTATCAAGTAGAATTTTAAAAATTCCATTTGTAAATGTATTACATTCTACAAGTATAAAAGAGTATTATGAGAATGGTTTACAAAGTTATCCTGATTGGATTGATTCTACAATAATAAGTAAAATATTCAGTAAAGAAAAAATAGAAAGTAGGTTTAATAAAAGGATTATAAATTCAGATGTTGCTGTAAAATTATATAATAAAGTAGGTAAAAAATATGGATTAAAGCCTTTTAAAAGTTTTATTGATTTTATAGAAGGAGATATTGTATTATTAGCTGATATACCTGAATGGGTTGGACATAAAACAATTAGAAATAATTTTTATTTTATTGGTCCATTACCAGCTCGACTTAATATACCAATACCAGAGAAGATAAAGAATATAAAAAAAGATAAACCAATTGTATTTTTTGCAATGGGCAGTTCTGGAAAAAGTTCCTTAATAGTTAATATTATTGAAGGATTTAGAGATAAACAGTATAAAGTTATAGCACCAGTATCAAATCATATAAAAGGTTTAATTCAAGATATTCCTGAAAATGTAATTATTACTGATTTTATTCCTGCTGACAAGGTTAACAAAATTGCAGATGTTGCAATTATACACGGAGGACAGAATACAGTCATGAATACATGCCTTTCAGAAACTCCTTTTGTAGGTATAGGAATGCATGCAGAGCAACAAGCAAATATTGATGCATGTGTAAGAAAAGGTTTTGCTATTAGATTATCAAAAAAATTGGTTACTTCAGAGGATGTACTAAATAGCATAGATAAACTTATAAATGATGATGAAGCTAAGAAAAATATAAAAATATTTAGCAATCAATTAAAAAAAATGAATGGTCCAGTTGAAGCAACTAATATTTTAAAGAAATACTATGAATAGGTGATGATATGGCAAGAGTGCGTTCAGAAAAAGAATTTAATTTGAAAAAGAAACAAATTGTAAATTATGCAATAGAATTATTAATTGAAGTTGGATATGAAAATTTTTCTATAAATAAGGTTATAAATAATGCAAAAACAACTAAAGGAGCATTTTTTCATTATTTCCTGTCAAAAGAAGAACTTATTGAAGAAATTTTAAATATAATATTGGACCCAATGATTAATGAATTTTATAATATAGCAAATAAATCAAATGTAAATCCTAAAGAAAAAATACTGGAACTGTTTGCTATAGGATATAAAATGAAAGGGATTGAAAGTAAATTAACACAACAATTAATTAAGTTTTTACACAAAAAGGAAAACAAGATTATATTTCAAGAAATAATAGATAGAATAATTACTAGATGTTTACCAATATATGAACAAGTTTTTATTGAAGGAAAAAATAGTAAGGAGTTTAGCATAAAATATCCGCATGGAGAAGCATTTATTTTCCTAAATACAATACTTTCTATTAATAAAGAAATAGGAAAAATATCCATGGAAAAATGTACAAATAAAAAAAGCAAAGAAAATTTAAATAATAAAATTTTAGCATTTGAATTATACGCAAAAAAAATGTTTAATTTTAATAGTGATGTAAATTTATACAACAAAATTTTTTTATCTCTAAATAATTCTTTAAACTGATACATCTTAGGAGAACCTAAAAAATAATACCGAATTCTTTTCGTCTGAAATTCGCTTAAATCATGCGAATTCATACTAGAGAATTAGAGTTTATTTTTTGGATATCCCTTAGTCATATTGTTTTCCTACCATTTTGTATACTAAACAATTTTACAGAATCCATTAACTTTTACCTATTCCAATACTCAAATAATTTTGATGAAAAACCAATGTAATTTAGTATTAATAGCAAAATAT
>JBDMZA010000018.1:0-5867 GCA_039770155.1 Clostridiales bacterium | reverse complement strand
TAAGTTTATAAGTTTTTTATATTTTTTTTATTATAAATTTATTTTTAATTGTTATTATAAAAAAAACAAAGGAAATTCATCATATTTATAGACATAATTATTATAAGTTCTTTCTTTATTTTCAAAGAAGCAATGCAATAAGAAACTCCAATACTGAATAAGCCAATAGATGGATATAAATATCTATTTATAAATATTGGTTTAACGAGAATAGATAAGATTATTCCCAATAAAAAAACTGATAAATACACAGATATAGATATTAAAAATAAGTAGTATTTTTTATCTTTGTTTTTCTTGTTTAAAATATTGGATTTTATGAAAATATATATTAATAGTATTAGCATAATTCCTTGAACTGTTAGACTGTAGAATTCAAATTTAGTAGAAAAAGGTAATATAATGGTTGTAAATATTGTATAGATAACAGGGAATGATATCCAATATCCATCTTGTACCCTTGTTAATTGTTCTATAAAATATTTTATCCATGGAGAATAAAGCAAAATTGAAATTATTATTGATACAGATATCAATTTTATATTTATTTTATTTTTACACTTTATTGCTATAAATAAAATAATAATGTTTATAATGGCAACAGCAAGCAGTGCATAATAATGACTAAGAGAAGCCGCTACTGTAAATAGCGAAAAAAATATTATATCAATTTTCTGTTTTTCTGGTAACAATAGCAAATACCCATAAAGCATACAACCTGTAACAAAAAAAGCAGCTAAAGTATACATTCTTGTTTCCTGAGCCATTGATATATTTATTGGTAAAATCGAAATAATTATTAAATATATTAATCCTGTTTTCACTCCAAAAATTCTTCTCACAGGGCCAAAACCAAGTAAAGCCATTAGTAAAAGGCCAATTAAAGATAAAAAACGTAACCCAAACTCTGAATTTCCTAAAATGGTGCTTGTAAATTTGAGTAATAAGAAATATAAAGGTGGATGATAATCATCGGCACAAATTTGGATTATTTGCTCATATGTATTGTCTGTTATTGCTGCTGAAAATGATTCATCATACCAAAGTGATTCAGTTGATATTCCATTAAAAGAAATAATAAAACACAATAAAATAACAATAAAATAACATACCTTATATTTAATGCCAAAAGAGTTTATTTTATTCATACATTATCCTCCTATAAATTAATTTAATGTAATCTTATACATATATTATTACAGCAAGAATTAAATGTAAATATATTGAATTGTCTATTTACTAAATTAACAACTTGAAAATTTCATATAATTGCCATTATCCAAATTGATTTTTAAGTTAACTTTATACAACCAAATTGTAAGTTGGATTTTTTATAAATAAGACGATATACATATTATAAAAATGTAGCTAGTATAAAATTCTTTTAGGAGGAACTTTTATAATGAAAATGCTTAAACTTATCATTGCTATAATGATTCTAATTAGTTCAACAGCATGTAATAAAGATAATAATAATGAAACAGTCAAGAAATCTTCTGGAAATCAATTAGAAATGTTTTCATGGTGGACTGGAGGAGGCGAAGCAAATGGTTTATCAAAAATGTTTGAAATGTATAGTTCAGAGAATAAAAATATTGAGATAATAAATTCAGCAGTTTCTGGTGGTGCTGGATCAAATGCAAAAACTGTTCTAAAAACTAGAATTATGGGTGGAGACCCTCCAGATTCATTTCAAATACATGCAGGAATGGAAATATATAGTTGGGTAGAAGCAGATAAACTTGAGAATATTGATAACTTATTTGAAGATGAAGGTTGGGAAGATAATTTTCCAAAAGACTTATTAGATATTTTAAAAATTGATGGACATTACTATAGTGTTCCTGTAAATATTCATAGGTCTAATGTTCTTTGGTACAATAAAAAAATATTTGAAGAAAATAATATTGAAGTACCAAAAAATATGGATGAGTTTTTTAGTATTTCAAAACAGTTAAAATCTAAAGATATTATACCAATAGCTTTAGGTGATAATGGACATTGGGTAGATGTGCACACATTTGAATCTCTACTTTTGTCAGAATTAGGATATGAAGGATATAATGGTTTATGGGATGGCAAAACAAAATGGGATGACAAAAAAGTTACAAAATCATTAGAAAATTTCAGTAAATTAACTGACTATATTAATGAAGACCATAGTTCTTTATCATGGGATCAAGCAGCACAAATGATTATTGATGGAAAAGCTGCTATGACTATAATGGGAGATTGGGCAGATGGTTTTTTCAAGTCTAAAGATTTCACTGATTTTGGATGGGCTCCGACGCCAGGAACTGACGGAGTATTTTTAATGCTTTCGGATTCATTTGCTATTCCAAAAGATTGTAAGAATAAAGATAATGCATTAAAATGGTTAAAATTATGTGGATCTACAGAAGGACAGGATGCTTTCAATCCATTAAAGGGTTCAATTCCTGCTAGAATAGATGCGGGAAATGGGGATTATGATGAATACTTAAAATCTACTATGAATGATTGGTCAAGTGATAAAATTTCTCCGAGTATGGCTCATGGTGCTGCAGCTTTAGAAGGTTGGGTAACAGAATTCACAGATATTGTAGGTGGATTTGTAACAACAAAAAAAGTAGATGACACTCAAAAACAGTTGATTAAGCTTTCTGAAAAGTATATAAAATAAATATCGCTGCTTAGGGATATCTAAAAAATAAGCTCTAATTCTCGAATATGAATTCACACAATTTAAGTGAACTTCAGACGAAAAGAATTTGATATTATTTTTTAGGTTATCCTTAGTAAATATTACTTTGATAAGAATGTTTTTATTTTGTTACTGCCAATATTCCATTAAAGAAGAAAATAACATATTAAATATAATAAAAAAAGTTGCTTGAAGCAAGATAAAATTGCAAATCTAAAAGTATTTGACAATATAATCTTTTGAAGTCTAGATAAACACTAGTTTATTGTAAATAAGGGGGATTTATGAAACATAATATAAAATTCAAAAAAAAGTCATTTACTATTTCAAGTAGTGATTTAATTCTTTCAAAAATTCTTTTATTACCATCTATTTTTTTTATAGGAATATTTGTCTATGGCTGTATTATATGGACAGGATATGTATCATTTAGTAAGTGGGATGGAATTTTGCCCAATTATGATTTTAATGGATTTAAAAATTATTTTGAACTTTTTCAAACAGATAGATTTTTAATTGATATTAGAAATACATTATCTTTTACAGTATTATTTTTATTGAGTTGCTTAAGCATAGGTTTTATTTTGGCTTTACTACTTGATTATACTAAGGAGTTATCAAATTTATTTCAAGGAATATTTTTATTTCCGATGGCTGTATCTTTTATAGTTTCGGGAGTTGTTTGGAGATGGATTCTAAATCCTGTGTCAGGAATTAATAATTTAATGCATATAATTGGCTTTGAAAGTTTTAATCCAAAATGGTATACGGATCCTACTGTAATACATTTCAAAGCTGAAAGTGGTTTAGGTAAATTATTAAGTAATATTGGTTTGGAATTTTTAACTTCAGATAAGATTGGAATATCTGTTGCTATCTTTTCTTTAGTTATTGCAGCATGTTGGCAATTTTCGGGATACACAATGGCTATGTATCTTGGAGCAATAAAAAACATTCCATCAAGTATTAGGGAAGCAGCAAAAATAGATGGAACAACTGAATTAGAATATATAATATATATAGTAATACCAATTTTAAGACCTATTACATTTGGAGCAATCATAATATTAGGACATATATCATTAAAAATATTTGATTTAGTTAGTGCAATGACAGGTCCAGGTCCAGGATTTGCAACAGATGTACCTGCATATTTTATGTTTGATACAAGTTTTAAAGGAAATCATTTCTCACAAGGAGCAGCAGTTTCAATTATTATATTGATATTAGTTACAATATTAATTGTTCCATATCTAAAATATACTGAAGAATTGAGGTGATTCTAATGAAAACAAAAGTTTCTTTGGCAACTTTTAATATTGAAACATATAAAAGAAAGCAACTAAGAAATACAATTTTAATGTATTTGATATTGGTTCTAGCAAGTTGTTTTTATATAATTCCTATTTATGTTTTATTAACTACAAGTTTAAAAGATTTTAGTGAAGTAAGTTTGGAATCAATGTGGAACGTCCCAACAAACTTTTCTTTTGAAAGTTTTTATCAAGCATTTATTGGAGAACCATTAGAAGGTAAGATTGGTCTTAAAAGTAATTTATTTAGCAGTATAAAATTAGTTATTCCTGCTACAATTTTTTCTGCGTTATTAGGTTCAATTAATGGATATGTTCTTAGTAAGTGGAAATTTAGAGGTTCAAATATAATATTTACTTTGTTTCTTTTTGGTATGTTTATACCATATCAAAGTATTTTAATTCCTCTTGTTGAGATTTTAAGGAGTATGAATTTATATGGAACTTTATTTGGATTAATTTTTGTACATATAATTTATGGAATTCCTATAACAACATTAATATTTAAAAATTATTATGATTCTATTCATCAAGAGCTTTTAGAATCAGCTAAAATTGACGGTTCATCTATTTTGGAAATATATAGATATATAATTTTCCCTCTTTCAAAGCCTGCCTTTGTTGTTGTCATAATATGGCAATTCACAACAATATGGAATGAATTTTTATTTGCTTCAGTTATAACAAATAGACCTGATGTTCAACCAGTTACAGTTGCTTTGAATAATCTTGCTGGTTCATTTGTTGTTGAATGGAATGTGCAGATGGCTGGAGCATTTATGGCAGCATTGCCTACACTACTTATATATATATTATTACAAAAGTATTTTATTGGTGGTTTGTTATCAGGCTCTGTAAAAGGATAAGCAAGAAAAAATGTGATTCCATACATATGATGTGGTTTTCTGATAAAAATAATGTTATAATTAGTAAAATAATTTAAGCTTATTGCTTATCAAGGAGATTATAATGGAAGATTTATTGATTAGGGAAGCAATTCCAGAAGATGCAGAAAATATACTTGCTTACTTAAATAAAATTGGTGGCGAATCAAATAATCTATTATTTGGAAAAAACGAGTTTAAAATTTCAATTGATGAAGAAAAAGAGATAATTGAATCTAAACATAATAGTAAAACAAATTTAATGCTTATAGCAATATTAGATAAAAAAATTGTTTCTACTTCAACTCTAATGGGATTTAATAAAAAACGAATAGCTCATAGAGGTAGAATTGCGATTTCCGTTCAAAAGGAATATTGGAATAAAGGTATAGGAACTAAAATGATGACAAGAATTATAGAATATGCAAAAAAAGTTGGTATAATAGTCATTGAATTAGAAGTTAAAACTGATAATATAAATGTAATTACACTTTATGAAAAATTAGGTTTCGTTAAAATAGGTATATATAAAAAATATTTCAAAATAAATAATAAATATTTTGATTCTTATCTAATGAACTTATATTTATAAAAATAAACTCTAATTCTCTTATTCAGCCTCTAGAATTAGAGTTTATTTTTTTGATATTCCTTAAACAATTTAAATCAATTCAATCTCTCTTAATGTTGGCATTCCGCCTTGAGCCCCAAATTTGGTCACAGAAATGGCCGCTGCCTTATTTGCTAATTCAACTGCTTCAATTAGGGTTTTTCCATTAACCAATCCATAAGCGAGTGCTCCATTAAAGGTATCCCCCGCTCCTGTTGTATCAACAACATCAACTTTTATAGATTGAATTTGAATTAATTTATTCTCCTGATAAAAACATACTCCATCACTTCCTCTAGTTACAATTAACTTTTCCTGAAAGTGTGACATAACTTTTTCTAAGTCTTTAGTCTTAAACATTAGTTCAAATTCATGTT